>CACZFH010000008.1 GCA_902780395.1 uncultured Erysipelotrichaceae bacterium | reverse complement strand
AAAACATCAAAAGAAACTCCTTTTGATGTTATCTAAAAAATACTCTACTGACATTTTCTCAAAATGATTTAACTGACATTTTCAAAAAAATTTGACACTGGTTTAAAATATTCTTTATTTCTTTCAATGAGTATTTCTTGTTTTCATCTTCAATAATAAAAGGTTTATTATTAATTTCAACAACCTTATATTCAAGAATCGTAAGTTTAAATGGCTTTGTAATGATGTATTCTACCGGCTTTATAAATTTAACATTAGTCCCATCAAGCGTTTTTACAGCCCCATTTACGACCTTATACTGAGTTTTTGATAATAACTCGAGTATTTCTTCATCTGGTTTAATTCTTTCCTCTAATGTGAAATTAAGCATCAAAAAAAGTCCTCCTTTCTCCAAGAAGAACTTTTATCTATAAGGTTTTCCAAGCATAACTACGTGGAAAAATAAAAAGTTACGATACATTGTACCGTAACCTGTTTTCAAATGGAGCGATAGTTGAGTGATTACACAACTCTTTCTCACTTGAGGATGATATATAAATCATCCATTGCTATAAACATTATAACACATTTTTATTTAGGTGCAAACAACTTTACAACAGTTGTGGTATAATTAATATTAGATAGAATTATTAATTTGTTAGTGAGGTGTTATTTTGAGTAAAGAAAAAGAAAAGAAAGAAAACATTTTTTTAAGTAGCTTCTTTCTAAAACTATTTTTAATTCCTTCAGTTTGTTGGACATTATTAGAAATATGGGTAAAAGATATACCCAACGATGATGGATCTATCACCACTTGGCCCGAATTATTACAAGAAACATTTATTGTTGTAGCTGTTTGGCTTATAGTTTCTTTTATAATTACTTTAATTGTTAATGAAGTTAAAAAAAGCAAACCAAAGACAAAGATAGTTAAAGAAGTTCAATATATAACAAAACCTGATGATAAAATTGTTGTTAAGCCCGAAGAGATTAAAACAGAAGAAAAAAAGGATACAAAGAAAAAGAAAAATAGTAAATGTTTATACGAATGTGAAAGTATATTAAATGCTTACGAATATAAAAAATCAGCAAAGTATTTTCCACAAATATATTGGGCATTTGTTATTTGGGGTACAATTCTTAATCTAGTATTTACATCAGTTGTTGCAATTATTGCTAGAAATTTTATTGCACCATTAGTATTCTTTATTTGTTATCAAGCATACATAATGATTATATATAAAGTTAGATTGGAACACTTCGCCGAAAAATCTTTTAATGCTACTAAAAAAAGAGGTGGCCTTGATGGTGAAATACACACAGAGTTTTATGAAGATTATTTTATTAGACAAGGCGAGACTACTACATATAAAATGAATTATGAAGATATTGATAGATGTATAGAAAATGATACACATTTCTATTTAAAAAATAAGAAAATGAATAAAATAATTATTATTCAAAAAAATAGTTGTGACTTAGAATTAATAAATTTTATAAGAAGTAAATTTGAAAACTTAGAAAATAATCTTGGAGATACTTCTAGTTATAAAGGTGTTAAAAAGCCTATTAATACTAACTTAATAAGTACTCTTATGATAATACTATTCATTGCTACATTATGTTGTTTATGGGGAGCTTTATGGTCTGTATCATTAATAAATGAAATAAACCCACAACATGGATTTAACTTTACTAAAAACACTTGGGTATTCTGGTGTTGGCTACCAATTCCAATTGCTTCAATTGTATTAGGATTTATATTTAAAGGAAAAGGAATCAAATGTACTAAAAATATTGTTGCTGGATTTATAATAGGATTCTTATTATTAGTATATGGTTCATTTAGTTTGTTTCCAACTTTTTCAGAAGATTATAGTAAAATAAATGATTATAAACAATACATAGATGCAAGTATTCCAAGTAATGGAGAATTAGAGATTCAAAATTGGGAAACATATTTTGATGATGATAAAACTGAATATGCAATTATAAATGCATATTATGATAAAGAAGATGTAAGCAAATTAGAAAATAGTATTGAGAAAAGTAATAATTGGATTTTAAGTACAAAACTAAAATCAGAACTTAAAATATTATTGCCAACACAATTTAGATCTAGTGATAATGTTTATTATTCAATATATAACAAAACTACTAATGAATATAATACAATCCCAAATGAATCAGGAGAATATGAAATATATTCAATGTATTATGATAAATCTCTTAAACAATTATCAATACACAAATATAAATATAATTTTAATAAATAAAGATGATTTGAGTTATAACTCAAAATCATCTTTTTCTTTGCTTTTTTCATTGTCCCAACCTGTAATTCTATCAAAAGTTTTTTCACTAATGATTTGATATTTATACATATCATCAACAACTTCAGCATAAATATTTTCTTTATCTTTTCTATGGAACATTCTTTTTAAGAAATTAATTAGTTTTTCAAATAATTGTTGTAGTTCTTGAAGTTGAAATTTTAAATTAAAATTATCTTTTCTGTATTCATCAATTTGTTTTTCTTGTGTTTCTACTTTTTCACTTAAAGTATCTACTCTTAATTGTAATGCATCATTACTTTCTTTTAAGTTTTTAATTCTTCTAGAATTCTGTCTAGCTTGTTTAGTAATAATATTTAAGTTTGTTGATAATTCTTTAACATCTCTATACTCATCAGTTGTTTTATCAACTTTATCAATATAATCTTCTAATTTGTTTTTTTGTTCTTTTGAAATGATAAACAAATCATCTCTTAAAGGAACTTTTTTTAGTTTATTTATTTCTTCTTTTATATTATTAGAATTAGTTTTCAACTCTAATGAGTTATTACTTATTGAATCTATTTCTTTTTGATGTTTTTCAATTAGTTCTTTTGTTTCTTGATAGTTAGTCATATCAGCTACATTGATATCTCTATTTCTACCTTTCATTTTTTGTTTTAAAGTAGCATCTAGTTTATATTCTTTGTTGTATTCTTCAATACATAAAGTTCTCATTTTATCTTGTAATTGCATTAAAGAAGTTCTAGTAAATACATCAGTTTTACCAACTTGTTTACTCATACCAGTTTTACAATTATATTTTATTGGAACACCTACAATATGCATATGAGGACTTGTTTCATCATAATGAATAATAGCACTACATACTTTAAAGTTTGGCATTAACAATTCTAAATCATCAACTTGTTTTGAATAAACATTGGTCATTTTATGTTTATAATTTAAATCTTTTGTATCCCAAAATTTCTTATCTCCAAGTTCAATAATAATCTCACAAGCTAAATCGCTTTTAGAATTATCACTTACTTTTTTGAAGTAGTCATCGATTTTTCTATCTTCTCTTGTTTGTTTATTATTGTATTCTAATCTTGCTTCATCAAATTCAGTTTTATAAAAATCTTCTACATCTTTGTAAAGGGAAGTAGTACCTTTAACAATTACAATTTGTTCTTGTTCGTTGTCATATTTTCTATAATTATGCTTATCACATTTTGATAATGTTTTAGCATTTTGTATTCCGTTATTAGTCATTGAAGTTGTTCCACTTAAATTATTTTTAGCAGAACTTCTAACACTATTTTTCCTATTTTTATTACTTCCCAAATGTAGAGAATATGGAAGTTCACTTATAATAATCATCTCCTTTCTTATGGCTCAATTTTGGCTTGTCAAAATGTATAACCCCCTAGATATCTTGTCATGCTAACAAGATATCAGTGGGCTAAGGAAAAATCCTTAGAATCCTTTATGCAATACTTTGTAATGAAACTATGTACTACATACTTTCAAAACTTCGTATTGTATTGATGAAAATATTTTATCTTCATAAAACATTTTCTTTTGTAAAAATGCTATCGCCACTTTCATTACTTCGTAACAAAACGTGCACGCATTTTATTTCTTTATCAATTCCATTCTAATAGGTTTACTAGGTATATCTTTTACCTCTCTAGAGTAGTCCACAAAAGTATTACTATCATCAGGAATGTAATTGAATAATTTGTTTAACTCATCTGCGTCTTTCGTAACAACAATATTTTCTTCTTTGATATATATAATTCCAAATCTATATTCTTCCATTTTTACATCTGGATCTAGTTTATAGTAATCTTCTAATGGGAACACTCTAACAATAGCAGAATTATCTTCTACAAAGTTGAAGTAGAATACTTGGTCTTTAACATAGTAGATTGCTTCAGTATAAGAAACATTATAATAGTTCTTTAATCTCATAATTATTTCTCCAACTTCTTCTTCAGGCAAGTATTCACTAAATCTTATTTGTCCTATTAGATTACCAAATATACAATCTTGTTTTCTATCTATATAACCATTCTTAAATAATTCATTACATGGGTTAGCAATTGATTCTCTAAAATTAACACACTTAACAAAACATTCACTACCAACTAATTCAAGTTCTACATTATCTACATAATTCATAATTAAATCAGATTTTTCTTCACGAGTTCTTTTCTTCCAAGGTTTCATTTGTCTATCATATTCTTCAGGATGAACTCCTTTATTTATAAATGCAATGTCACGAGCAACTAAAATATCTTTAGCCGAATAAGTAAATGTATCACATTTATCAGCAGTATTAATTTTATCTTGTAGCATTTGAATAGTATCTTCAATTTGTTTTGCTTTTTCTTTATAATCATCTAAACTAAATGCACCATCTACATAGGCAAGTTTAGCTCTTTCTAATCTTGCTTTTTGTGTTTCAATTTCTTTAGTAATATTTTCTCTAGGTTCATCAAAGTTTTTGATAATCATAGGAACAAAGAATTGATTAACAATAGAATCATATTCAGTTAGTTCATCAACAAAAGTTTTAAAATGTTCTTCAACATCTTTTTCTTTAACTGTTAATTTGCAATCACGACAATAGTAATAAAAGTATTCATGACCTTTTTTCTTTGAAGCTTTACCACCTAAAATTCTTCCACATTTAGGGCATAGTAATTTTTGTAAGAATATATAAGTTAAAGTTCTTGAATAAGCACGAGAGTTATTCTTCTTTTGAAACTGACATTCTTCCCACATTTCTTTACTAACTAATGGCTCTACTACATTAGGGTAGTAAGTAGGATGTTTAGTTCTTTTACCATGAACAAAATCTCCTTTATATATTTCATTTTCAATAATATGAAGTATTGTATTATCTCTCCAATTATCTTTTCCTAGAACTTTTTCTTCTTTAAAAAGATTTGCTATTTTTTGATATGATAATCCATTATGATAAAGTTCAAATATTCTAATAACAACATCTTTTGTTGATTCATCAATTACTAATTTTTTATCTTCATGTTTATAACCAAGTGGTGCTTTATGTGGAATGTGTCCTTGTTTAATGGCACCAGCTAAACCAACTTTAGTTCTTTCACTTGTTCTTTCAATTTCATTTTGAGATACACTCATCATAATACGAGATACCATTCTACCATTTGAAGTAGTTGTATTAATATCATCATTTACTAAATCTAAATAAGCATTATTTTCTTCTAGAAAAGTTATAATGTTTTCCCAATCAAAGATACTTCTTGTAATTCTATCTTGTTTTAATGCTAACATGGTATTTATTTTCTTATTTCTAATATCTTCTTTTAATCTTTCAAATTCAGGTCTATAATTACCTTTTTTAGCACTAATTCCCTCATCAGTATAATAATCTCCGATTTCATAACCTTTGGCTCTACAATAGTCCTCTAATCGTGTTTTTTGTTCTGGTAAACTAAATCCTTCACGAGCTTGATCTTCAGTTGATACTCTCATATAAAGACCAGCTACTTTTTTAACTTCCTTATCAGATAATTCCATAAACTCAACTCCTTTTACAAAAAAGAGGAGTCAAAAGTATCTAGTAAAGTCTAAATACTACTGACTCCTCAATATAATCTTTCATTGGTTATATATAATATCACTTTTGAAAATAATGTCAATAGTTATAGATTTTTAATAAACTCTTGTAAATCACTAATATTAATATGTTTTTGTAAATTCTCAACATAAACATCTCTACCATGATTAAAAGCTAGAAATGTTGTACCTTTGATGATTATTTTATTTGGTTCTATATAATTGATATTTGTTTTCTCAACTTTACGAATAGAACCATTAATAAACGTAGGCGTAGTATTACAAAAATCGCAAATAAACTGGATTCTTGTTTTAAGTTCCTCATCAATAGGTATTTCTTTAGTTATAACTTTTAACATAATTCACCATCCTTTCTTTTTGGATGGATGATTTATAAACACAAAAAAATCTATCTTTCGATAGATTTATATATCAAACTCGGTAATTGTTCCGAGCAGATTCCTCAATGGAGCGGATGAGGAGAATCGAACTCCCGTAGTCAGCTTGGAAGGCTGGGGTTCTACCATTAAACTACATCCGCATATGTCTTTAATCGCCTCAGTTAATGTTTCCGAATACTGAGTCGACTAAAATCTGTAGACATATTTAATTATACTATATTTTTCCTTGTTGTCAATCTTTTTCTTATTATTTTGTGATTATCAAGTGAAAAAATCCTAGTTTATAATTAATTTTTATCTTTTATTAATTGTTTTTGGTTTAAAGATTTAATTTTTCTATATATTGGTGAAAATTCACTATTGTTTAATATATCATAATTATGTTCAGAAAAGTTGATAGCATCTTCCCTACTAATCTCCCCAAAAATACAACCTAGTAGAAAATCAGATATTCTATTTAGTTCCTCTATATATACACATTCTATATCAAAAGCAGAAATTATTTTTATAATTGTTGACATTTTTTCATCCTCAGATAATTCTTTTTCTTTATTGGTGAATGGCATTTTTTCTAAATCTATTCTAGTTCCTGCAAGAATGCTTGCACCAGTGGCGAAATCTATCTTTATTGAGTAAAGAAATTCATAAACAATTGAAGCTATGTAATCTAAATCCATTTGTTCATAGCCTATATGTTTGATTATTTTTGCTAATTTTGAATCTCTCTTGAATGTACATGTGACATAATCTCTTACCTTATCTTGAAGTGATTCCTTTTCGTTCTCACATTTATCCATATTAAAATATTTAAATAACTCTTCAGGGGTAGACTGTCTATGACTCAGCATATCTGTATAAAAAGGTAAGTTATAGTACTCGGCTTTTTTATATTCCTTTTCATACTTGTCATATTGTAATACTTCATCATATTTATCCATCATATTATTTTTATATTCCTCTATTAGTTTAGATAGATTGCTATTTGCTGTTACTTTGTAAATAGATAATTTATTGTCTTCTACAATTGGTATTAATCCTTTAGTTCTGAAAAGATATTTCATTCTTGCTACTTCTTGCTTATTTTGATTAATTCGGCTAGTTTCTACTAAACTATCAATATTTATTCTTGACATAGATATTTCTCCTTTAAAAATAATGATTATATTATATAGCATTTTATTTTAAAAAAAAAGAATCATTTGATTCTTTTTATGATAAAGTTACTTCTACTTCTTTTTCTTTATAACTTCTTCCACTTGGATAACTGATGGTTAGTTTTACTTTGTCGCCTTTTTTCTTACTATAAATTACATCTCTTAAATCGTTAAAGTTCCCTACTTTTTCTCCATCTATACCTGTGATAATATTTCCTATTTCTAAACCGGCTTTATCGGCTCCACTATTTTCTATTATTTTTGAAATGTAGAAGCCAATTGGCATACCATAAGATTCACTTATATCTTGTGTAATCATATATCCTTCTACTCCTATGGTTCCATCACTTTTATCTTCTTCACCATTCATTAATGAAGTTATTAAATCTTTTACATCAGAAATTGGAATTGCAAAGCCCATTCCTTCAATACTAGCAGATGATGAAATAGCTGCTGAAGAATACTTAGCTGAGTTAATTCCTACTACTTCTCCACTACTATTTAAAAGAGCTCCTCCACTATTTCCTCCATTAATTGCAGCATCAATTTGGATCATTCTAGTTGTATTATTGTCAATTGTTACTTCTCTATTTATGGCACTTACTACTCCTGTTGTTACAGATTGACCATAGCCAAGAGCATTACCTATTGCGATAATTCCATTTCCTACTTTTAATGCTTTACTATCTCCTAAAGTAGCAATTTTAATAGATTCAATTGTTTCATTATCAAGATTAGATAACTTTACAGCTATTACAGCTACATCTTTTCTTTCTGATGTACCTTTTATAGTAGCATCTACACTTTTTTCATTTACAAATTGTACAGATAGCTCTTCTGCACCTTCTACTACGTGATTATTGGTTAGGATTAATAATTCATCATCTGTTTTACTTACAATTATTCCTGAACCTGCTCCTTCGGAGTATTGTTCTTGATTACTAAATGGACCAAACATACCTGACTTTACTAATGTTTTACTTGTGATAGCAACAATAGAAGGCATTACTTCTTCTACTATATCTGAGACATCTGTTATATAGATTCCGTCTTTATTAGTGTTAGTTGTTTGAGTATAGTTTAATTCTGCTTTTTGTTTTTTAGTAGGTACTTTTAAATCATCTAATTTAAGTACACCAACATTGTTTAAAGCTATTACAAAGGCAACTACAATTAGTAATATAGAAAGTAATATAACGACTATTACGCTTTTACTATTTTCTTTTTTATTTTTTCTTTCTTCTTTCATTTTTTCACCTCATTTTTCTTTCTATTTAAATATATTACATTTTTGTGAAATTTTGATGAAATTCTAGTTAGATTTCTGTGAATATTAACCATGACGTCCTCCACCACTACTGTGTCCTCCTCCAGAAGATCCACTATGGGAAGAGTGTCCTCCGCCACCGCCTCCACCACTATCAGAAGAAACGGTATAACTTGATGTGTGTGAATGCAAGAATACATCTTTTCGATTGTTAATATTGATTGATTTCTTATTCAAATATTCTCCTGCTTGGGTAGCTTTCATAACCATTTTATTTTTTCTTATTAAAATTAACATTACAATAGCTGTAATTACTACTGAAATAATAGTGGCTGATGACCATGGAATATGATATGTTTCAGGATACTTTTGTAAATATCCTTTTTCATCAACATAATAATTAATCATATCACTAGGTTCTCCACTTAATATAAATGATTCTGAGCGACTGATAAAATCCTTAAAGCCTTCTACATAGTTTTGATTATGTAAATTATCATATATACCATCTAAAACACTATCATATCTATACTGATTAAAATATAGTTGAGCATTTCCAAATGTGTACATATCATAGTATGGATCTTCGGGATTGGCATTTCTTAATAATAGGACTCCACTATTATTTTCAAAATTCATTCCAAAATCATTATAATCATAGAAATCGGCAGCATAATCTTCATTCTCGGAATCATTATAATAACTAAAATTAGCTGTTACTATTACCATATCCATTTTTGTTTGTTCTATGAATTCGACTGCTCTAGATTTTACTATTTCCTCTTCTTCATCGGTTAATAAATCAGCAAAATCATAGATTTTTGCTTCAGCATTTACTGCTGGGGTTCTTAATACATTATCTTTATTGGATTCTGTAATAGTCCAATCTTTATTTACTCCCATATTATCTAGTTCTTGTCTATCATAGGTTATTGGAGAAGCATTTACAATTAAGATATTCGTACAAAAGATTGTTAAAATCCAAAAAAATGTTATGACTTTCTTCATCTTATTGTCCTCCCATAAATATGAAATAACTTACGGCGATACAAATTGCCATAGAAATTGCAAATATTAAGATTGTGTATAACAATGTTTTTCCTTTATCTAATGGAATATTTCCAATAAATTCTCCTGTTTGTCCATTCATAGCAAAGATATGCATTTTATTATTATACTTTACATTAACCATCCATACTGGTAGTAAAGCATATATTTTATTTTTCTCATTACTAACAAGGGTATCTGATACAATTGTTTTTGTTGCATACATACGAGTATCATCTTTTAAAACATTTCTGGCTGAATTAAGGGCCCTATCTGAGGCTTCTTTTAAGATGCTATCTCCTTCTTGATCATATTTTTCAGCATAAAAGCCTGATAGATAGGCATGATTATAAGGAATCATTTCATCATAGTTAAATGGCTCAATAGAATTCATAATATCATTATCAAAATGAGAAGAACCATCTACTGGTATATTTAAAAAGTCCATTTCTCCTCCTCTGGTAACCTTATAAGTATTTGTCTTTGTGTAATGCGTATCTCCTATTGTCCATTTTTCGATGGTTTTAGCATCCATCACAACATCTCCTGAAACATTTAAATCATATAACCAGAATGGAATGTATACTCCTCTTATTTTTTCAATATTATTTGTGTTATTGAAACCTTTAGGCATTAGTGGTCTTCCTTTTGATAATCCTTTAAAAGCACTGATTGCTGCTTCTTTATCTTTTTTAAAAGGAATTATTTTGTCAGGTGAAAACTTTCCTGATAATTTACTTTGTAAGATGGCGGTATTTCCACAATATACACAAAAGGTAGCAGAGGTTGATTCATCAGCAATGATTTCAGCTCCACAACTTTCACAGTGATAACTTATATAATTATTGTAATTATCTTCTACTTGGTCTTTTTTAGCATTCTTTTTTTCAGTTGAAGCATTATCCTCACTTTTTTGCATTTCCTCTAGGGTAAATTCACTTCCACAATAATCACATTTCCATTTTCCTAAGGTAGGATTAAAGGATATAGAGGCCTTACAAGCGGGACATCTATTTTCTAATGTTTGCTCTGAAATTTCATTTTTCATATCTCCACCTACTCTTCTTAATTATATAATAAAAAAGTAGATTATTCTACTTTTAAATTACCTTCTCTTAAAATTTTTAATGAATCATTTTCTATTTTCACAATAGTAGAAGGTAAACCTATCGGTGATTTTCCTCCATCTACTATAATATCTACTTTGTTTTTAAATTCTTCTAGAAAGTCTGACACCACAATTCCTGGAGAAGAACCTGCTAGATTCACAGAAGTAGTTGCAAGTGGATATGGATATTTTTCTAATATTCTTAAAGCTATTTCGTGATTAGGAATTCTCACTCCAATAGTTTTTAAATTTGCTGTTAATAAAGCTGGGACATTTTCATTTTTATCCACAATAATTGTTAAATCTCCAGGAAGATACTTTTCTATTAATTCTCTTTCCTTTTCTTTTAGACCATTTGATACCATTTCTATTTTTTCAATCGAATTTGTTAAAACATTAATTGGTTTTGATAATGGCCTATTTTTAAAAGAAAAAATTTTTTTTAAGCCCTCTATGGAGTAGCAATTACAGGCTATCCCATAGACTGTATCCGTTGGGAAAATGATAACTCCATCTTCATCTAATACTTTATTAATCTCTTCTAAATTATTCTCTGTAAGTTCTGTTATCATTTTCATTTTATTTCTCCTTTACAAAGATAATACAAATAAGGCAATAGATATAATAGCCAAAATGATATGACCTGCTATACCTACATAGTAGGTAAATATTTTCTTTTCTTTACCATCTATTTCCATTGACTTTAATTCTACATATGGGACAGGACTTCTTCTGTACCAACCTTTTATTTTTATCTTTTTTTCAAAATACTCTTGTGATTTAAATAAGGCAAATATTTTGTTTAAGATGATTAAAGGTTGATTATAATCTAAGAACATTATTCCTGTGTCATCTTGAATTACAAAGTCTTCATTAAAGATACATCCGGGATTTCCACGTCCGATGATTTTGCCTTCTAAAGTACAAGGTATAGATGTTATATGTGATACTTTTACTTCTCCTAATAAATCTTTAACTTTTCTTTCTTCAAAAGGTTTTGAAGAATACTTTCTACAAAACTTAATGTAAGAAAGAACTGTTGTAATTAATAAGATTATTCCGATTATTTTTGTATAGCTTTGATTTATATAAGAATAGTAAAGTGCTAAAATTAGTCCAGCCATAAAACTTATTATTGGTAAAAAACTTATTAATACTTCTAATAGAAAATCATCTACATATGATTCTTCTTTATTTAAATCAAAAGTAATATATGGTGTTTGCTTAAATTCTTCACTTCTTGATGAGATTGCTAATAAACGTTTTGATATTAATGGGTGTGTTGAGTTAAACTCATACCATTTTGCCCAAATATTCCATTGTTCCCATTTCATGGCATTTTTTATATTATCTTTGGATACTTGTCCGTTATCCATACTACTAATTACTAATGATTTAGATGTTTTAGAATCAAATATACCTAAAGCATTTGTTTTTGATACAGAGTGTTTTTTATTGGTTTTAGCAGTCGATAAACCATAACCTATTTTTACTAGAGCACTTGCTAAAGCATTTGGGTTTTTTGTTTCTTCTATTGAAAAACTATCTGCATAATACTCTCTGGTTCTAGATAACCATAAAACAATATAATTACTAATTATGTATAATATATAAGCTATTACTGCGATTAAAATATTAGGACTACTATCCTTATCTGTACTATCATAATCCATGCTCATTTCATAAATTCCATATAATATTAGTGGGACTAATTGAGCTACTGTCATAAGAAGCATATCATAATGACTTGCATGACCTAGTTCATGACCTACTACTGCTTTTACTTCTTCTTCTGATAATAATTTTAAGATACCCTTAGTTATAATAATACGAGCATCATTTTTGGTATGACCATATGTAAAGGCATTAGGAGCTCCGTCATTAATATAACCTACTTTGGGATACTTCATATTATGTTTTTCACATGTTTCTTTGATAAAGTTTTGTAAATACTCTGGTATTGATTCTTCAAAGTTTACTTTATAAAACCATTTCATAGATAAATCTGTTATGAATGGTGATATAAGAAATTGTAAAATTAATATAATAATACTTGCTATAATTCCATAGATTACGGGTATTCCTGTCAATAATGTTATTAGTATAATAACGGCTGCTAAAATGCAATATAAACAAGTTATTGTTAATAAAGATATTCCTAATATATTCCTTTTCATATTTTGCTCCTTTACTTTATAATTAAGGATTTTCCCGTCATTTCTTGGGGTATTTCTAGATTCATTAATTCTAACATCGTTGGAGCAACATCAGCTAGAATACCATCTCTTAATTGAATTCCTTCTTTGGTAATAATACATGGAACTGGATTTGTAGTATGTGAAGTTACTGGTTTATGGTTTTCATCCCACATCATATCACAATTACCATGGTCAGCTATGATGATTAATAAGCCTTGTAATTCTTCTACTACTTTCTGATAGATTTTTGCTAAGCAATGATCCATATCTTCTACTGCTTGTTTGGCAGCTTCATAGACTCCTGTGTGTCCTACCATATCACCATTAGCTAGGTTCATTATAGTAACATCATAGTTTCCTACTTCTTTTAGAAAATTATCAGTTACTTCATAAACACTCATTTCTGGTTTTAAATCATAAGTTGCAACTTTAGGTGAAGGAATTAGTATTTTCTTCATATCTGGGTATTCTACTTCTTTTCCTCCATCAAAGAAGAAAGTAACATGAGGATATTTTTCTGTTTCAGCTATTCTTAATTGGCTATAGCCTTTTTCATGAAGATAATCTACCATGATATTTTTTAAATCTAAATCATTAAAAGCATGTGGACAAGTAACTGTTTCTG
This sequence comes from uncultured Erysipelotrichaceae bacterium, assembly GCA_902780395.1. GTDB lineage: Bacteria > Bacillota_I > Bacilli_A > RF39 > UBA660 > UBA3789. The sequence goes on along the minus strand of CACZFH010000008.1, from coordinate 84,159 downwards.
TTACTGGATACATAGTCAAAACTTTTAAATTATTGAAATGCTTTACTTTTAAATCTTTTTCATTTGCTTGTTCTTCATAAGCTGTTGGATTGGAAAATAAGGTAAACATCTCTCTTAATCTATCTTTTCTAAAATTGAAGGCAATTACTCCATCATTATCATTCAATGGATTAGAATCTATAATACCTGGAATAACAAATTCATCATATTTTCCATTTTTATAGTTTTCTTCTATTAGTTCTTGATAAGAATTATATTTAGGCCCTTCTCCATAGACAATAGCATCATATGATAATTTTAATCGATCAAAGTTGTTGTCACGATCCATACCATAATATCTACCTGATATGGTATTGATAGTACCTAAGTTTAATTCTTTCATTTTTTCTTCTAACTTATCTAAGTAAGTTAAGGCACTTTTTTCATAAGTATCTCTTCCATCTAAGCAGATATCAAATGATACTTTTTCTATTTGCTCTCTTTTACACATTTCTAGTAACGCTAGGACATGATTAATATGTGAATGAACTCCTCCATCTGATAATAATCCAAAGATATGAAGCGTAGATGAATTTTCTTTGACATGATTCATCACTTTTAATATTTCTTCATTACTAAAGAATTCTTTTGATTCGATAGAAGCTGTTATTGTTTCTAAAGGTTGCATAGCAACTCTTCCTGAACCTATATTCATGTGTCCTACTTCACTTGTTCCCATTTGGCCTTCTGGTAATCCTACGGCTTTTCCACTTGCTTGAAGAATGGAATGGGGATATTTTTCAAATAATGAGTCTAAGGTTGGGGTATTGGCATTTTTAAAAGCGTTGCCATCACTTTCTTCTCTTACTCCACAACCATCTAAAATACATAATACAATTGGTTTTTTCATTGTTTTTCTCCTTTTAACTTTTTAATCCTATTTTATTTGCTACATAATTATTAACTTTAGCTATCCCTAAAGGACAGGCCAAATATAATACTCCATTATTGTCGGCAAAAGCTGCTTCAACTTCATCAGATAATGAACCGAAGCCACTACCAAAAGATAATGTTTCTAACTTCTCGCCGGTAATGGAATAGGTATACAAACGGCGATATTTTGTATAAGGGCTAGAATCAGCAATAAAAATATTGGTTCCATCTGTCCCTAACCCTTGAACACTCTTTCCTGTATAATTCTTTAATGGTACTGTTTTCTCTTTCTTATATTTATTGTTTATTGTGCTGTATTTATAAAAGATAAGAGAGCCTCCAGAATATCCTACTAACATATGGATAGAAGGGACATACGTAATTCCTACATGGTAATTATCAATACTTGAATAACCTTTAAATTCCATTGTGACATTATCAAATAACATCAATCGTTTATTAGTAGAAGTTTTTAGAACATAGCCTCGATCATTATCATAAGCTAAGCCATCCATATGGCCTCCTTCTTCTCCAACATCTACGCATTTTACTTGTTCGCCTGTTTCTAGTATAGACCAACAAATTCTGCCTCCCTTACTAGAATTTTCAGTTGTTCCATAATTCGTATTTTGCGCATAAACAACATGTCTTCCATTATAGCAAGCTGCTTGCACTGATCTATATTTTCTTCCTGAACTATTGGCGTTTGTATTCACTACTTTTACTACATTTAAGGCTTTATTTGCATAATCTGTTTTATCACTAATACTATTGGCTGGCCCTGCTCCAACACCTTGATTTTTAGGATTGCCTTTTTCATATCGTTCTGGGTCTATTAGTACATGCTTTTTTTCTTCATCATAATCTATATAGGATGTATTTGCTTCATATTCTTTTGCATTTTTCCAACAAGAACTTATAGTTGTTTTCGTTCCTAGCATTCCCATTACAACATCTATAAACATAGGAATGAAAAAGATAATAACAGCTGCTATCACCATATTAACGATTTTCTTTGTACCATTTTTTTGTTCTGGATCTTTCATTAAACTTAGAAATCTTAGAGTTGCTGCAATGATTAGTAAAATTGGTACAATTATTTGAATAATTACAATTATTTTTCTTACTGCTGGCAAGAATGTTACTAGAAATGGTGATGAACAATACTGTGTCATATCTATTTCCCCTTACCATTTCATTATAGCACATTCATAAAAAAAATCCTAATTTTTATAAATTAGGATATTATTGACAAGTATCATTTAATTTAATTGGAATAGTATAGGTTACTTTCTTATTATCAGTAGCAGTAGCTTCTATTTCTAAGGTTAAAGTATTGGCTGTAAGATTTTTACAACTACTAGAAAAATGATCTACTTTCATATCTACTTTTTTTAAGAAATCTTCTAAATTAGTGTTCTTATCTTCATTGCAACTACTAATTTTTGTTTTAGAATTATTATAAGTTTCATACAAATTACAAGATATTTTTCGATAAATTGTATTATCTTCTTTTCCACAAAATTCAACAGTAGATATATAGATTGTAGCTTTTTCTTTATTGTAGGCAGCACTTCCTGTTATTTTGAAGTCAGCACATTTTGAAGAAATTGTTTTAAACTCATAATCTGAGTGATTGTTATTAATAATAATTATTCCTATGATGATTACTATTATTATGAAACCTAGTAAAAGAATTTCTATGATTCGATTATTCTTTTTCTTATTAGTTATTTGTCCTGATAATATATCATCTACATTGATATGAAACTCTTCACTAATGTGTTTTAATATGCCAATATCTGGAACATTCTTTCCATTTTCCCATTTGGATACGGCTTGAAAAGTAACGCCTAGTTTATCGGCCAATTCTTTTTGGGTAAGATTGTTTTCTTCTCTGATCTTTTTTATAAATTTTCCAATTTTTTCTTGGTCCATTTTACTACTCCTTATGTTTATAAGTACCACAATTTTTTGTCATTTTTTCGTACTTCTTTAATAATTCCTCCACCTAAGCATTCTTCTTCATTATAAAATACACAAGCTTGCCCTGGAGTAACAGATTTAACTCCTTGTTCGTATTTTACTAATACTTCATTATTCTCTAACCATTCTAATTCTACAGGAATATCTTCTTGACGATAACGAAATTTTGCTGTACATTTGGTTAATCTCTCTTCCGCTAGATAATTAACATTATCTACTAAACAAGAGGTACTTATTAAATAATCATTATCTTCTCCTAAACAAATATATAAAACATTCTTATTAAGATCTTTTCCTACAACAAACATTTTATCTTCTGTTCCACCAATATTTAATCCCCTTCTTTGTCCTATGGTATAGTTCATTAATCCTATATGCTTTCCTATTACTTCATTGGTTTCAATATTAATGACATCTCCTGGTTGATTAGGTAAATAATTCTTTAAAAAATTCTTGAAATTTCTTTCTCCAATAAAACAAATACCTGTTGAGTCTTTTTTATGAGCTGTTAATAATTCATATTCTTCAGCTATTTTTCTTACTTCTTTTTTTTCTAAGTCTCCTATTGGGAATAAAACATTTTTAAATTGTTCTTTTGTTACTTGGGATAAGAAATAGGTTTGATCTTTATTTTTATCAATTCCTCTTAATAGTTTTCCATCTTGAAGTCTGGCATAATGACCAGTAGCAATATAATCTGCCCCTAGTTTTTTAGCTTCTTCTATAAACATATCAAATTTAATATATTTATTACACATAATATCAGGGTTGGGAGTTCTACCATTTTTTAATTCATCTAAAAAATAGGTAAATACATAATCCCAATATTCTTTTACAAAATCTTTTCTATATAGAGGTATTCCTAATTTGTCACAGACATTCTTAGCATCATTATAATCTTCTTCTTGAGGGCATATACCACTTTCGGTAGTTGGTCCATTTAATTCTCCATCAGCTAATGAATCCCAGTTTCTCATAAAAAGGCCTATTACTTCATACCCTTGTTTTTGAAGGATAATAGCCGCTACACTACTGTCTACTCCTCCACTCATACCGATAACTACTTTTTTCATGCTATCACCTTTTTCTTTGTTTTCCGTCGCTTTATTATATCATTTTTTGTGAGATATGACAACTTCTTTAATAATTGATTTTTTACTATTGACTGTTATTAGTAATAGATTCATAACCATACTAAAGATAATCCACAATGGAGTTGGTTTTATTGTTGATATAAATCCTATTGATATAATAAAGAAGAAAATAGATGTTAAAACAGAAATCCAAATATTTTGTTTAATTTGTTTTAAAGTGTTTTTGCTTAATATAAGTATATCTAGTATTTTAAATAAGTTGTTGGTTGTTAAAACAACATCTGATGATAAAAGAGCTAATTCATTGGTATTCATGAGAGCTACTCCCATAGAAGCATTGGCAAAGGCTAATGAATCATTTAAGCCATCTCCTACTACCATTACTTTTTTCCCTTCTTTTTTTAATTGGTTGATATAGTCTTTTTTTCCTTCACTATTTAGACCTGCTACGACATTTGTTATACCTAAATCTTTAGCAATTTTGGAAGTTACTATTTCATTATCTCCTGATAAAAGAACAATATTATATTTTCTTTCTTTTAAAAGATTTAGTACTTTCTTTGATTCTTTTCTAGGAATATCTTTTAAGCCAAAAGTTGCTATTACTTTTTTATTTTTTACTAAGTAAATAACATAGTTTCCTTCTACTTTCATCTTTCTTTCTTCTTCTTTATAAGAATTAATAACATCTAACTTTTCTAATAATTCTCCACTACAAGCATAATATACTGTATTCCCTTCTTGAGCTTTTACTCCATAACCAATTAAATCTTCTGTTATAAAATCTATATTGGCTTTTATTTTTTCACTTCTTAAATACTTTATAATTCCTTTGGCTAGGGGGTGATTACTATGTTTTTCAATAGATCCTAAGATTTCTAATAATTTCTTATCGGTTTCTTCAGAATGATTATTTATTCTAGAGACACTAAGATAACCATTCGTTAGAGTTCCTGTTTTATCTAAGACAATGGTATCTATTTTTCTTATTTTTTCTAGGACATTTACTGATTTCATAATTAATCCTTTTTTACTAGCCTCTTTGGATATTTTTGAAAAACTAAGAGGAGTTATATACAAATAACCTATAGAAGTAAATAATAATAATGTTGTAATAGACTTTGTAAAGGCTATGTGTAGCTCATCTGTTTGAAGCCATACTAAAGCAAATAAGATTATTACTCCAATAATGACAAATGGTACAAAAAAGTTACAGAATCGATCTATTCTTTTAGAACCTTTTTGTTTCTTTTTTAAATCTTCTACTAATTGTTCTTTTAGTATAGAGATATAAGAGTCTTTTACTTTTTTTTCAACAATATAAGATATTTCATTTTCACAATTAACACTTCCTGAAATAATATGACTATTTTTATTTTTCTCAATAGGAATACTACTTCCAGTTATTGGAGATTCATCAAAATGAGTTGTTCCTTCTTTTAATATTCCATCGACAAATACTTTATCCCCAGGAAGACAAATAATATTATCATTTACTTCTAAATCTTCTAGTTTTATTTCTTCATGTGATCCATTTACAATTCTTTTTACTCGTTGAATATTGGTAGTTGCAATTTGTTTGATTTCAGAATTCATTTTTAATACTCTTCGATATTCTATGTATTGGGCTATTTTTTGAAAATATAAAATAACAATTAAGGCTTCTAAGTATGTGGTCATATTATTTAAATAAATCGTATCTAGAGCATATAATAATGTCAAAATGGTGGTTATTAATACTAAGGAATTGATATTACATTTTCCAATAATTAGTTTCTTAAAGCCATCCCATAAATCTTTTAGATTATAAAGAATTAAAATAATGGTAATGGTTAAAAGAATAATATTTTCAGTTGATTTGGAAAAAAATATTTTTTTGGGTAATGGAAAAGTATAAGCTAATAGATAATACAAAATAATAGTAATGATAATTCCTATTACTATTAGAGGTATTATGGAGAACTTTTTTTCTTTTTCTAAGATTTTTACTCCTAGTGATTTATAACCTAATTGTTCTACTATTTCTTCTATTTCTTTTATATTTATATTATCTTTATATTTAATGGTTAAAGATTTTTCTTTATGATCTGCTAAAGCACTTTTAATACTTTTGTTTTTGGATAAAGTTTTTTCAACTTTTAGAGAGTCATTTAAATCTTTCATACCAGTAATTTTTAATACTACTTTTTTCATTTGCTACTCCTATTATTTGTTTTCTTTCTTATCATTATCATATACCTGTTTCTTTCTCTTTGTAAATAATTTGAGGTATATTTTTTACCTTTTTGTTCAATCTATTAGAGGAGGTATTTATGGATAATAATATTAATATATTAGATGAATTACATAAAGGTTGTTGTATGGGAATAGATGCTCTTAATTTTATCATTCCTAAAGTGGAGGAAAATAGTTTTTTGGAACTATTGGAAAAACAATTAGTAGAATATGATGATATAGCAGGACGTATTGATTTACTATATAAAGACTATACAACAAGTGATATTCATGAGACTAATGCGATGGTTAAAGCTATGACTTGGTATGGAATTCAAAAAGATACTGTACTAGATAATAGTGTTTCTAATCTCGCCGATTTATTAATACGAGGAACAACAATGGGAATTATAGAGGGAAGAAAGATTTTAAATCATAAAACGATGGATAAGAAAGTTCATAAGATATGTAAGGAATATGAGAGTATGCAAGAACAATATGTTGAAAAATTAAAAGAGTATTTATAGAAATAGCTTGGGCTATTTCTTTTTTATGATATATAATGTTGTTGAGGTATTACTATGTATTTTATTGAAAAAAATATTAATCGATTAATGAGACAAAACTCAACTTTTTTTCTAGATCCAAAAGAATTAATACAGATTAAAAGTAAATTAAAAAAAAATGATTATTCTATATATTATCCTTATAAAGATAGTGAAAAAGTCATCTTATACTGTGAAAAAATACCAGAGGTATTATTATATGAAATAAAGGTAAAGGTTCCTATAAGACATCAAGATATTTTAGGGGCTTTATTTTCTATTTCTATTGCTAAAGAAATGTTTGGAGATATTTTAATAATAGATAATCATTATTATATTTATATACTTCCTATGATACGTAATTATTTTGAAAGTAATTTTTTGATGATTAAAAATAGTTCTATTGAATTAGAAGAATTACCTATTGATACTTTAAAAAATTATGAGAGAAAATATGAAAAAATTGAATATATTGTTTCTAGTAATAGAATTGATACTATTATTTCTACTATTATTCATAAAGGAAGAAGTAGTATTGATGAGGTTATTAAAAGAAAAGAAATTCTACTAAATCATGATTATTTAAAAGATGGTTCTTATAAATTAAAAGAAGGAGATATTTTTAGTATAAGACGTATTGGTAAATATAAATATAATGGTGTTATTAAATTGACTAAAAGTAAGCATTTAATTGTTGAAGTACTTAAATATTTATAGTACTTTTTTATTGAAATATTACCTATTATTTGTTATAATATGCTCTACTGAGGTGACTTTATGAAAAGCTATAGTGAAGAATATAATGATGGTGTTTCTAAAATAAAAGATATTTTAAGCAAAGAAAATGTTATAAAGACAGAGGAGAAAGCAAGTCTATATGATTATTTGCGAATCATACGTAAATATTTTAGGCCGTTTAATAAGGCTTTTTTGGAATATTCTTCTCATACATCGGATGATGAACCTTTATATAAGATTAGTGTTTTTCCTTATTACTACAGTATTTATCGTGACTGTGAAGAAATGTGGCTTTGGCTTAGATTAGTTCATATTTTGGAAAAAGAAGAATTGTTCTTTTTACTAAAGAAAGAGTATAATAGTGATTTTTTTAGATATGATGATGAATATTACTACGATTCTATTAATGGTAATAAGATTAAGAGTTCTTTTTATCAACAATTTGCTTTAAAAAATGTAGTAAATTATTATTATGATGATTTCTTAGAACTTTTTACAACTATGGAAGATTATTTTGAATATCGTGATTGTCTAGGGATTGTTAGAATGACTTATAAAGATTCTTCTTTTAGTGGACTTGATTTAGGAAGTGGTTTTAATTATAAGATAAATATTATTGGGGATGGATCAATTACATGTAATCTTGATTTTAGAGAGTTAGATCAAGAAGTGGTTCATTCAAAAAGAAGTGATAGAAAAGCTTCTTTGGCACAACTACTTATTGACAATCAAGATGAAATACTTAAAAGGATTCCTATTTCTATTTATCATATGGTATATAATACCGAAAGTATTTATCAAAAGTATTGGAATAGTTTTGATAGTTTTGACGATGATGAAGAAAAGATATATTGTAAATAGTTTTATTTACAATAAAAGATTAATGAATTTGATGATGAAATTAAAGATTTGAAACATTCTGAAGATGTAATAAAACAGTATACTCTAAAATAATAGAGTATACTGTTTTTAATAATATCTAATATCAATATCTACTAGATTATCATTGATTCCATCAACTTTTCCATCATTACAGATTTGCCATACTTTATATGGCCCTTCGTAATCTGTTTTTTTGGTATAGTGCGCTAACCATATATTTGATTTTAGAGGAAACCAAATATTTTCAAGATAGTTTTTTGAGGAATATAGCATTCCTTGATAGCCTTCTTTTTCAACTGTTTTAATAAAAGTTTTAGCTATCTCTGTTAATGAATAAAAACTTAAATCATATTCTTGGAAATAGTTCCAATTTTCCCAGTCAAAGACAATTTCTAAATCTACTTGATATTTCTTTATTTTAGATAATACCCACTTAGCTTCCTTTTTGGCATCTTCCTTACTATTAGCATTTGAATAAAAATAGATACCTACTGGTATTTTTGCTTTGTTAAAACCTTTGATATATTCTTTAAATCTATCATCTAAAACATATTCTTTACCTATACCATTACCTCGCCCTACTCTTATGTAAACAAATTCTACTCCACTTTCTTTTACTTTATTAAAATCTATTTTTCCTTGCCAATGAGAAATATCAATTCCTATCTTATTATTCTTATTTTTATAGTCATGTAAAATACTATTAAAATCTGTATAAGATTGATTTGAAGAAATGTTTGTACTATTATTGTTTTTTTCTTTTACTTTTAATATAAAAGGATGAGTCGAAATGTTGTTGGAAGAATCTTTTCCTATAAAAGTTGCTTGATATTCTCCAGGAGTATTAAAATCTAAGTCTCCTTCTAATGTACATTTTGGATTAGAATCATAGTTATCTCCACAAAAGAAAGACTTTTCTAATTCTTTTTTAGTAGTTTCATTAACTATTACTGTATAGGAAGACGGTTGATAGATAATAGGAGGTGTTTTATCTATTACTTTTATTCTTATGGTATATGGTACTGTTAGATTTTTGTCAGTTATATAATTAAAAGTTATTTCCTGTTCTTTAACCTTCGTTGTATCTATTAGGGGATTACTAATTAGTTTTCCATTTATAGTTTTTATTAAATCTTTTAATCTTATTTTAGAAAATACTTCTACTTCATTAGTGTTTAATTCTACTATTTTTATAGCATGATTAACTTTATATTGATTATAAATTCTCATTCCTATAACGATTAGTATTATTCCTGTAATAATTCCTACTGCTATGATGACTCTTTTTTTCATAAAGACACCTCTAATTTATTATACCATTTTTTGATTAGCTTTATGTAAAGTAAAAAATAAAGTCACTGTTGTGACTTTATTTTGTTCCATATATACGATCTCCAGCATCTCCTAAGCCTGGACAAATATATTTATTTTCATTTAATTCTCTATCAATATGAGCACAGAATATTTTGACATCTGGATGTTTTTCTGTTACTACTTTTAAACCTTCTGGAGCAGCAATTATACAAAGAAAGTTAATCTTTTTGACTCCTTTTGATTTCAATAATTCAATCGCATCACAAGCACTTCCACCAGTTGCTAACATAGGGTCTAGTAAAAAGACTTCTCTTTTTTCAATGTCTTTTGGTACTTTAAAGAAATAATTTACTGGCTCAAATGTTTTCTCATTACGATACATTCCTATGTGTCCTATTTTGGCATTTGGTACTACTGTAATTACTCCATCTAGCATACCCATTCCGGCTCTTAAGATTGGGACGAAGGCATAATTATCTTCTTCTAATTGCCCTATTTTCATTTTTTCTAGTGGCGTTTTAATTTCTACTTCCTTTAATTTTACATCCTTCATTGCTTCATAACATAATACACTAGCAATTTCTCCTATTATTTCTCGAAATTCCTTAGTTCCTGTTTTTTCATCTCTTAGTATAGATAATTTATGTTCAATTAAGGGATGATTTAATTCTACTACTTCCATGGTTCCTCCTCTTATTTTCTCTTTTTATTTGGTTTATTCATTTCATCTTTGATTGCTTTTAATATATCTTCTTTTAACTCTACAGTTAATTCATCTTTAATATCTTTTTTTAATTTATTCATATCTTGTTTCGTAGTTCTTGCATCTTCTGTTATTAGAGTTGCTACTGGTTTTTCTTCTTTTGGTAATAAACTACATAAAAGGATACCAATAATAGCTGCTAAACTCATTCCAGAGATGGTTAGTGATAAGTCTCCACTTACGATAGATACTGCTGCTCCTCCTAGTCCTAGTACTAACATAGATGAAGCTACTATTACGTTTTTAGGATCTTCAAAGTTAACTTGATTTTTTATTAATACTTTTAATCCATTTACTGCTATAAATCCATATAGTAATAAAGAAACTCCTCCTAATACGGCATTTGGAATTGTTGATACTAGGGCAGTAAATTTGCCTAGGAAACCAATGATAATAGCAAATATAGCAGCAAGTCCTATTACTTTTACACTAGCTACTTTTGTCATTCCAACTACAGAAGTATTTTCTCCATAAGTTGTATTGGCAGGTCCTCCTAGTAATCCAGCTACTAAGGTAGCAATACCATCTCCTAATAGAGTTCTATCTAGACCTGGTTCTTTTATTAAATCTCTTCCTATAATGTTACTTAGTGAAGTATGATCTCCTATGTGTTCACACATTGTTACTAAAGCAATTGGTGCGATAGTCATTAATGCTGAAAAGTTTAATTGATAATCTTTGAATAATATTTTAAACTTAGGAATACTAAACCAACTAGCTTCTGCAACAGGTTTGAAATCAATCATTCCTAAACATACTGCTACAATATATCCAATAATTATTCCTATTAAGAAGGGAATAATTTTGAAGAAGCCTTTGGCTTTGGTCATAACAATTGCTGTTGTTAAAAATGATATAGCGGCTACTAGTATTACTTTCCAATCTAAATCAGTACCACTTGCTAAACCAATTTGACTTATGGCAGATGGTGCTAATCCTAAACCAATAATCATAATCATTGGTCCTATTACTACAGGTGGTAATAGTTTTTCTAGCCAATCTTTTCCTACAAACTTAATGATGATTGCCACAATGATGTAAATTAATCCTACTGCCATAATACCTGTCATAGCACCAGCAATTCCGGCTTTGGTATAGGCAGCTGCTACTGGTACTATAAAGGCGAAGGAACTTCCCAAATATACTGGTGATTTTCCTTTGGTACATAGTATGTAGATTAATGTACCTATACCAGAAGAAACAAGGGCTACTGGGATGGTTAATACTTCTTTTCCAGCAGCGGCATTTACAAGGATTGGAACTAAGATAGTGGCTCCAAACATTGCAAATAAGTGTTGAAATGCTAAAATTATAGACTCTCTCATTGGTGGCATTTCATCGATGTCGTATGCCATTTTACGACGATTCATATTCTCTCTCTCCTCTCTTTTTAGGGCCTTTCTTTACAAAAAAAGAAGGAATGTCCAATAGAACCCCCTTCTAAATTGATAAGATAGTAAGTGATAAAAAAATGAATAAGAAAGAAACCATTTCTTTATGAATCATCATAAGATTAAGCTTTTCCTTCTTACTCATATTTTCACGCCCTTTATATGAGAATATACTATTCTTAATAAAAATGCAAATAAAATTTACTTATATAAGCTATTATTAGTCATTATTGATTTTCTATAACTTCTTCTAGGGCTTTAGCAATCTGATCTGGACAAGATGTATTCTTAAAACCACATTTAATTCCTTTTAGCCTAGCTTCTACTTCTTTGATATCTTGTCCTTCTACTAAGGCTGCTATCCCTTTTAAATTTCCATTGCAACCATTTGTTACTACTAAATTATGAATCTTATTATCTTCAATATCAAAATCTATTTTAGTGGAACAAACTCCTTTAGGATAATATGTTTTATGCATTTATTTTCCTCCTTTAATTTTATGAATTAACTGAAATACTTTATAAAAAATATTTATTGGTAATTCAAATTCTCCAATTAGTTCTTCTACATAGCCATTAAAACCTCTTTTAAATTCATAAATACCATAATCTTTGGGATGTTCATTGATATTTTCAGGTATTCCATAGAAATTATGCTTTTTAAATCCATTCTCTATTCCATATTTTATTAATTCCCATTGAATTAAATATTGGGAATTAAACTTCATAAATTCTTCATAATTTCCACTTGATAAGTATATTACTTCTGGTTTTATTAACATAAACATAGAACCTGATAAGGTTATAATATCTGTCTTCTTTTCTGAGATAATGTTTTTAGAATCATTTATTCTTCTCTCTAAAGTTTCTATTTCATTTTCTAGATTCTTTCTGATTCCATCATTGTACTTAGCATCATTTAGTGATTTTTTCTTTTCTTCCTTTTCTTCTTTTTCTTTTTCTAATCTTTCTATATAATTCTTTAGATTTAATTCTGTTATGAAAAATTTAACTTCTTCTTTATCATGAAATAATTGATACATATCTTGATAATATGATAGTTTTCTATTGGAAAAGCCTTTTCTTTTTGAAGTTTCTTCCATGATATTTTGAAATCTATCAAGTTCTTCATATGTTATTTCTTTTACAGTAATACCAAATTTTTCTGCTTTGCGAATGGTATTTCTAGTATTTGGCTTCATTTCTTTTAGAATTTGTTCTTCTGTTTTTCCTTCTAAATTTAGAGAAAACATCCATCCTACTTGTTCTTTTTGTTCAGTTGGCACTTTATGATATCCTAATTCTAATAGTTTTTCGACTACTTTTGAATTATCTTCTCCACCTTCCACTATATTTCCATCAATGTCTCTTTCTTTATAAATTACATATGGATCTATTCTTAGAATATAGCCTTTTTTCTCTTTTATATATTTTTTTAATTCTTGAGTAAAAAATTCTAATAAGTCATTGTCATGAAAATCCATTAGAAAACCTCTTGGAGAATAGAATTCATATTGATTGAAGTGTCTTTTATGACTTAATAGCATGGTAGCCGCAATCACTTTTTTACCTTTTTTTACTCCTACATAGGCAGTATTCCATCCTGACTTTTCTCTTAGTTTGGCTATTTCGGTGGCAGACAAAAAGGTTTTCAGAGGATGATTTTCCCAAAATGATCGATATTCTTGTTCTGTTAATTCTTGAAATTCCATATAATACACTCCTATCTATTTTTCTTATTATTTCCTAGTATTGTTTTACCTAATAATATACTTATTGTAAACAAGAGAATCATACTAGCAAGTAGTAATAAACTAAACTCTTCTTTTCTTGGTTTTGTTACATCTAAGTAACTATTTGTTAAGAATTTTTCATAATTATCATTGGTAATTTCTATTTCATTTTCTCTTGGTAGAAAGTCTTTTATGCTTTTAATAGCTAACTGTTTTGTTGCTTCATCGATTATTACGGGATAACCATATACACGTATTTTTTCGGGTTCTTTATCGGTCCTTTGATACGTATAATCAATTATTTCTTTGTAAGTATCATATTCATCTTCATTGATGGCAATTAAATAGGTATGCCATAATCCTGTTTCTTCTTTTTCTATAACAAAGTGAATACCTACATGATTTTCTTCGTCATAAGCAAACTTTTCTGACATTTTAGAGATATCTATATAGGAATAATTATTTATATTTTCTGCTTCTGTCCAATGAATTGTTTGTTGTTTTGCTTGAAACAAGTTATAGCAATTAATCATTAGAAATATTATTAATCCAATATAGATGATACACAATACTAATTTTGTAAATACTTTCATTTTTTTCATTTTTTATCCTTCAAATAATATGTTTTCAGTTTCTTTAGGGACTAACATTTTCATGTTTTGATTTACGGTAAAGATGTATTTTTGAGAATTTGAATTATACTCTTCTCCATCTACACACCATGAAGTATCTAGTGGTGTTAAAAATTCTAATTCAAAATAATTGGTTTGGTAATAGGTTATATCAGGAATTGTTTTTACATCTACTGTACTTGCTAGGACAAGTAATCTTGATAGTTCTCTGATATCTTTGACATTTGCTAATGCTACTTCAAACCTATTATCATCTAATTTTACATCATAATAGACATCAGGTTGACCAGCAATCCTAGATGAATTGGAAATAAAGATAAAGGAATAGGTTCCTTCATATGTGATGTCTTCTACTTTATAGCGAATGTTATAAGATTTTATTTTGGTATGGAATTGCTGTATTCCGTATAAAAAATAAGCTATTCTACCATATTTTTTCTTTAACTCTCTTGGTGTGGCATACGCCATATTTATATATTCTCCTAAACAAGCAACATAAATAAAGGGTTTTTCGTTAATGTAACAAACATCTAGTTTTTTAGCTTTTCCTTTTAGAAGTATTTCTAAATTTTCATAGACTGGTTTATCTAAACCATACATGTTTCCAACATCATTGGTACTGCCTAGAGGTAGTGGCGCTATTACTAGTTTTTTATGACGTTTCATATTTCCAGTGATAATTTCATTTAAGGTTCCGTCTCCTCCAGCACTTACTACTAGGTCAATATCATCATTTAAAGCTTGAATGATGTTCTCTCCGTCACCTTTACTTTTTGTTAGAATTATTTCTGTGTCATATCCATATTTTCTTAAAATATCATAAAATTCTTCATATGTTTTAATTTTTTTCTTTCTACCACTTTCTGGATTCATTATTATTACACATTTTTTCAAATGAATCAACTCCAATTCATCTATTCATTTATATTATAGCATTTATAAAAGAAATTACTAATAAAAAAGGAACTTTTGTTCCTTATTTGATTTATTCTTCTATTTCATATATAAATGGTAATAATTCTCTACTAATTCTAGAATAACCTAATTCATTTGGATGAAGACCATCATTAGTATATTCTTTTGAGAGATTACCATCTTCATCAACTAATTTATTATACATATCTATGTAGGTTAAATGTTCTTTTTCACAGTATTCTTTTAAATAATTATTAACTTCTATTATTTCATCATTTTGACGATGATTGGCACTGTTGTTTTTTATTGTTCTATTAACAGGATAAATAGATTGGATATATATTTTTGCTTTAGATCTATACCTTTGAATGTTTTCTACTATTTTTACTATATTTTCCTCTACTTCATTTACTAGTTTATCATCGTCTTCGTCTCTAAAATCATTAGTTCCAATTAATATGTAAACACTAGTTGGATTATATTGATATACTAATTCTTTTAATTCAGGTAATATTTGATCAGTTTTATAACCTGACTTTCCACTATTGATAATTGGTAAATTGAATATTTCATCTATTGGATAATACTCTGTTATAGAATCACCTAAAAAGACTATATTATCTTTTTTTAAGATATCATTCGTGGTTTTTCCTTTTTCAACTATTTCTTTTTTGGTAATTACTTCTTTTTCTGGTTCTTTTAGATTATAACCTACTATTATTCCAACGATAAAAATAATTAAAACTATTATAATTCCTTTTCGCATAATCTTATTCATACTAACACCTCTAAAATTATACTAATTTTAACAGAAAAATACAATAAATCGGGGATTAAAAAAATGCAAAAAGTGTCAACTATTTTTTTTCTAGAAAAATCTTTCTGGTAATAAAATTAAATACCATTACTACGGCAGTTGCGAAAATCTTTACAATTAAGTAATAAATATTTAAGTAGCTACAACCAATTTCCATAATTATTTCTGTTATTATTAGTCCAACAATACTTAAAACTATAAAGAGAATAAAGTTTCGTTTTTTTGATTTACTTTGATCTACTTCAAATACCCATTTAATGCTTAGTAGATAGTTAAATATAACGGATATAGTAAAGGCTATGGCAGCTGATAATAATACTGTTATTCCAAATACTTCTTTACAAATAATTAATACTAAATAATCTATTACAAAGGCTAGTCCTCCAACTATTAAAAACTTAAACATTTGAGCAAATAATTTATTATGAATGTTTAATAAATTTCCGTTTCTTCTGGGGTTCTTTGTTTCCATAGATGGAACAATTCCTAAAACTGGGATGGCTAACAACAGTGAATAAACATATCGGTATTCTCCATATACTGGTGAAGCTATCATCATAGTAATCCAGATTCCTAATAAAGGAGCGAATATAACCAACTTTTCTTTTTGCTTTTTCATACTAGCAAATAATAATGCTAATAATATCCAGAAACCAAATGCTGGTGCTAAAAACATATTTAATAGATATATATCTTTTTGTTTATCATCACTGCTTAATATAATATTGTTTATTGTTTTATTTCCTTTAGGTTGTTCCTTAATTCCAAATTTGTTTTTTTCTACTCCTCGTCCAGCATTCCAAATTCTTATTCCAGGATACCAATATCCTACGGTTGATGTAAGATAGGCTTCTGTTGCTACTGAAGGGTGCTTTAATACCAAAGAGAACCATAGTTTTAGGTAATCCGATTTATGATTGTCAAAATATTTAGAATTATATCTCTTATCAAATTTAATACTATCGACATTAGCTGGATAATAATCTTCTTTTAAAATATTGACATCTATTACTTTTGAGATTAACGCTTTTTCTTTTTCTGTGAATTTAACATCTTTATATGCCATTCTACCTATTTGTTGAAGGGGAATAGCAATATATTCTGCTGATGATGATCTTTTAACACCCATGAAATTATACATTGGGTACAAAATAATATAATAAGTAACTATTACTACCATGGTAGAAATTATTATTTTCTTTGCTTGTTTTCTAAATACTATTACTAGTACCATAGCAAATAATACATAAGCATAGATAGCATTATTTCTGAATAAAACTACTAATAAAGATAAAAGAATAAATATGATTAAATCTTTTTTAGTAAAGTTATTGTTACTAAAATATTTTTTATATAATTCACAAGTAATAATAATTAATATTACCATTAAATAGGAAAACATAATATCTTTCCATAGGGTAACACTATAATATCCATGAATTGGTAATAATGTGTAGAATAATAATGATAATACTATATAAGCTTTTTTAACATTATTTTTATATAAATAGGTAATTATATAACTTATTAAAAGTGATGTTATAACGACTTGAGTAAATGTTGCTAAAGCAACTGCTTGATTTACATCATGAAAGATAGTTATTCCAATTTGATATGGGATATACATAAATAATAAATGTATCAGTGGATGATGATTACTTAGAGTACAATTTGTACAGATAATTTCTCTCATTTCTGAAATACTATCTGGTGTTAATATTCCTGGATATGTTGCTAGAAAGAATGGAATTCTTGATAATAAAACGATAATAAATGTTCCTATAAAAATCCATTTTTTATTCTTTCTACTCTTTTTTTCTTCAAACATTTTGTGTTTATCTAAAAAGGTTAATATATTTATTAATAATACATATACTAAAATAAATGCAAGGATAAGGGATATTAATTTGCTTGGTGTAAATAATACTTTCCAAATTGATTTATCGGTATAAAATAAGCCATCTTGGACAGTTTTTCCAACTATTAGTAGTATTGAATAAATAGACGATAAAGTTAAGCTTGTTTTAAAATTTCTTCTGTCATACAAGTTTATCTTTAATATTGAAATTATCATAAAACCATATAATAACCACGAAAATGGTTCATATACTTTTATCTCTGTCTTATACGCAATCGTTATATAACAAATGGTTCCTATGATAAATTTAGTAATATTATTATTTAATAATCTTTGAGTCATATTTCGTCCTTATTAATACTAATTCAAATAATTGTCTATGTTTCTTTACTACTACTTCTAAAATTATTCCACAAATATACATTAATAAACTAATTGTTAATAATAATCCTGCAAAAATTAAAGTTGGAAATCTAGGAACTAATCCTGTTTGAAAATATTCTATAAATACAGGTATTCCAAATATAAGTGATAAAATTAAGAATATGGTACCAATCGTTCCAAAGAAGATAGTTGGCTTATATTCTTTAAATAATCTTCCAATCGTTTTTAGTACCTTAAATCCATCTGAGAAAGTATTTAATTTAGATTCACTTCCTGCTGGTCTATCTCTATATTCAACAGCTATTTCTTTTAAACTAAAGTTTTTATCTAAGGCATGAATAGTCATTTCCGTTTCTATTTCAAAGCCCTTGGAAAGGACTGGGAAAGTTTTTACGAATTCATAACTAAAGGCACGATAACCAGTCATAATATCTCTAACATTGCTGTTAAATAGATTATTAATTAAACTTCTTACCAAGACATTTCCAAAATTATGGAATGGTCTTTTATTTTCTGTAAAATAGGTAGATGATAGTCTGTCTCCGATGACCATATCTGCTTTTCCTTCTAATATTAATTCACACATTTCTCTAGCGTTTTCTTTTGGATAGGTATCGTCTCCATCTATCATTAAATAGCAATCGGCATCTATATCTTTAAACATAGTACGAATAACGTTGCCTTTTCCTTGTTTATACTCATATTTTACAATTGCTCCAGCTTTCTTGGCAATCTCATCTGTTTTATCTGACGAATTATTATCATATACATATATATCGGCTTCTGGTAATACTTCTTTATAATCTTTTACAACTTTTTCAATTGTTTTTGATTCATTATAGCAGGGTATTAGTACGGCAATCTTTTTATTCTTAAATATCTCTTTTTTTACTTCTTTCTTTGACATATTAATTTACTCCTTCATTTTTATTATTCTCTATTAATCCAATATCTTTTATATATTGGGTTGAGACATCTCTTATTCTTTTACTTAGCTTTCTATCATAGATAAACTTGAATAGCAGTTGTCTTAATGCTTCAATTAAGGTGGAAATGATGTATATTATAATGGCCGTTATTAGCATTAATACAATTGTTTTTAAAGTAATATTATCAATCTTTGTAAAGCCAATATAGCGATATAAATTTTCTCTTACAAAGATATTCTCATGTACTAAATATACTCCAAAGGTGTATTGGGATAATTTGTTTATTATTTTATTATTAATACTAAATGATTCAAATAATAATAAGTAAGCAACTGTTTGTATTATTAACAATGGACTTCCAAAACCCAAATAATTCGTTAGTAGAATTTGTGATAATTGAGCAGGTACTACTCCGTAACCACTTATTTTTTCAGCAACTAATCTTCCTGATAATGATATTACTGGAACTGTTATAATTATTAAGATATAAAGTGTTTGTCTTAATCTTTTGGACATTCTTTTAAAATAATAGTTTTTTTCAATTGGATATATTCTTAAATAAGCACCTATAAAATATAACAGAATAAAGGTTGTGACGGAATGTCCTGATTTTGTATATATCACTTCTTCAACCGTTAAAATTGGTATGATACTAAATAGAACAAATAATAATAAGAGTGCTCTTTCAAATTCTTTTTTGGTTAAATTAGCAATCAATTTATTTAGTAATGGTGATATCAAGTAAAGTACTAAATAACAATCTATAAACCAATATATTCCGTGATCTAGCGGAGATAGTGTTTTTAAAATATTTATTTTTTCAAAATTACCATCTACCCTTATTCCAAAGTTATTTACTAGGACTAAGGCTATTATTAAGAATAATACTTTATAAAACCAAGTAGCATTATTTAGCTTTATTACTTTTGAAAATTTCATTTTTGATTTTGATTGAAAATATCCACTTAGAAGTACAAAGGAATTCACATGTACAATGATAATATTGGTAATAAAGTCTAATATTAAATCAACTGTTCCTGTTGCTCTGGTTCCAAAACCACTATGCAATCTAACGTGATAAATCACTACAAATAACATTGATATGATTCGCATTAACTCAAAATTTGAATTTCGTTCACTTTTTTTTATTGTCATTTTCTTCACCTACTTATTATTATAGGATATAATCTTTTTATTCTTTTTATTATTGATTTTCACCATAATAAATAATTGGTGGAGTTAACTTAAAGTAATCATCTTTTTTTCTTGCTTTAATAATAAATTTTTCTAATTCATTATTTAAAAAGGCTTTATTTCGCTCTTCAATATATGTTTTATGTTTTTCTGAAAGATTAGACAATAATTCTTTATATCTCTTATTATTAAAGATATCTATAATAACATCTTTTAAATTATCCATTATATATTTCAGAAAAGTATTAATTTCTTTTTCATCTATTGTATATAATTGATTCAAAACATATTCTTCTATTCTCCAGGAATAAGTATAATACTTGAAATCATCTATATCTACCTTTAGGTATTCTTTGTACTTTTCTAATCTTTCATTAACTAATTTGATTACATCAATCATGCTATAACCAGCTGATGTTCTCATTAAAGAATTACTTCTAATATAATATTCATAGTATTGTTTATTATAGTATTTAATAGTCTCTGCTTTTAACATGATAAAAGGAGTAGTACTTAGATCTTCAAATTTATCTTCAATATAATTAATATCTAATTCTTTATATAACTTCTTTTTAATGATTTTGTTACATGCCGATGGCATTATTGTTGTATAAAGTAATGCTTCATATCTACTCCACTGATTATTATTAAAGATCCAATCGCTAGCTGATGTTTCATAACTATCAGTATTGGTAACTGTTAGCCAATCATACATAACAATGTCTATATCTTTTTGTAGATATTCTTCGGCATCTTTAAAAAAGTCAATATTAATTGTATCATCTGAATCAATTGAGGCTATATATTTTCCTCTTGCTTCTTTTAACCCCACATTTCTAACATTTCCTAATCCATGATTATCTTGGGAAATATATCTTATTAATTCTGGATATTTTTTTAAGTATGGTTTAATTTCTTTTTCTGTTTCATCTGTTGATCCATCATTAATGATTAATATCTCCATACTATCGATTGATGCTGCAAGAATGGAATCTAGTGTATTAGCAATATATTTTTCTACATTCCAAGCTGGCACTACAACTGTTAGTAGTAATTCATCATCTTCTTTTGCTTCTTTTTTGACATTTATACCTATAAATTTTTTTATACTTTCTTTTGATTCTTTGGTATATTTTTCTCTAAACTTTTTATATTCATCAATAATCTTTTTTCTATTCTTAGCTACAAGGGAAATTCTACTTGATATTTCATCTATATCATCATCACTTTTCATTACTAATAATTCTTGTAGTGTTTTTTCATTATTCAAAAGCTGATTATTTCCTAATATACATGGAACTCCATAATCCATACTTTTTATGAATTCTAAATTATTATTATCTGTAAAATTAACATATAAGTTTACTAGATTATTTTTATATAATTCTTCTTTACTTGTAATAGTGTGATTAATATTAAATAATTTCAGAAATTTTTTGGTAGTTTTATCTGGATTATATAGTTTAGCAGAATATTTATTAGATAATTTTATTCCACTTAATTCATTATAAAAACTATGCTTACTATTACCTGAATTATTTAAAAGACCTACTCTGCTTTCATCATATTCTTCCTCTTCGACAACTTTTTCTATGTCTAATTGAATAAACTCTACATTCTCACCTTTATGTTTTAGGGTTTCATAAAAATTTTTGTCTAGAAATCCTATTTTACTAGCAATACCATTTTCATATAAACTATGTATACTATTGAAAACATAAGTACTAAATTCCTCACATAATGAACCTAATGATTTTGTAAATATTATTTTGATATCATGTTGTCTTATTAAGTTATTAATTACTTCTTCATATTCTAATTGGTAATCTACTAATATTAATTGTTTAAAATTATTTTTATTAATAAATTCTGTCACATTCCTTATTTCTTCAACGGAATTATTCATTAATATTACGTTACCAAAAGAATATTGAAAAGCATCCAATAAATGTTCTGTCATTTTAGGTACAATTACCAGGTACTCTTTGTTATATATAATATCTAAATCTTTTTCTAACATATTTATCACCTTATAATTTTATAAACTCATCTACTGCTTTTTTGGCTTGTTTCAAATTATCTTTTTGAAAACTATCATACATTTTTAAAACTTTTTCTTTGTTGTTAAGGCAGTTTAGAATTGTTTCTTTTATTTTTTCTGGACTTTCTTCGTTGTTGACAACGATATATTTTTCTAGCTCACTATTCATAAAATAATGACAATTATTTCCTAGTATACAGGGAACTCCCATTTCAAAACTTTCAAGTGGCAACATTGGAGCACATTCTGAATAAGTAACATATAAATTAATATCATTTTTGGATATTCTTTTTAATAATTTTTCTCTAGAAAGTGATTTTTTTTCTCCTTGAATTTTTAAACCTATTGTTTTAGCAAATTCTATGGCTGAATCATTTAAAGGAACCATATCCACTACTGCGTTATCAATTAGAGAAACAGCAGCCATCTGGCAGTACATATTCTTTCTCCAATCATCACATTTGGCAGCATATAAGCCAATTACAATTTCTTTATTGTTTTTATCTTTCTTTTCAGGTTTTATAGGAGTTGTTACTTTATTGGTTAAAAAGTGAGCTTTAAAACCTTCGTTTTCATAAAAGTTCATCAAACTTTTTTTACAAGTTCCCATTACATCGATAATTCCTTTTCTATGAAGATTTATGATTTCTACATTTCTAGCCCAACCATAATAATCATGAATTTGAGAATGACTTCCATGCCAAAAAGACTTAATTTTGATATCTTTATTTTTTTTCTTTAAATAGATTGCTAAATCTTTATCTCCGATACTCATAGCACTGAAAATAACTTGTTTTATATTACTATCAATTATGGCATCACCAATACTTTTGATATCTTCTTTTCGATAAAGCTCTCGACAATCTACAGTATTATCAAATAATTCTTTAGTAGCACTAGTAACACCCATCCATTCACCATTATGGATAGCAATATACTCTTTATTTTTATATTTCTTGATTTCTGTTATCGTGTTACTAATTCTATTTAAATACTCTTCGGTAATTCTTGCTTTTTTTCTTTTTCTATCTCTTAAGATTACTACTGGGAATAGTAAAACTTTTGCTGTTTTTCTAGCATAGTCTTTAGTTTTTCGATAATAATGGAGAATTTTAAAAGTCTTATTTCTGCCTATTTTCCTAACCATATTGATTTCAATACGATCTTTTAAAGGAATCCAACTAGCATCAAAATAATGAATCATGCAGGTATTATCTGTGAAAATATTATTATCCCAATTAAAAGAATATGGATAAAAATAATCTCTTGGATATACATAAATATCATGTGGTAATTTTTGAATTTCTTTTTTTGTTTTATCAAAACCTAATTCATTTAGTATTTCAGTAATTAATAAAGGAATACTAATATTAGAAGCATTTTCTGGATCAAAACCTTTAAAACTTCTATATTTTTTTAATAGTTCTGTGCTTAAAAAACCATTTGGTTCTTTTTCATACCATACTGCTGAATTAACATTTCCAGTATCTTCTACACCTAAAAATGATCCTTTAGCTAGAAGGTCATCTACATTTTTGGTTACTTCCATATCCGTATCAAAATAGATTCCACCCATTTCATTTAAAGCTTTTGTTCTTGTATAATCTGCTACAAAAGCCCATTTTTTATTGGCATAGGCTTCTTTAATAAAAGGGCATTCATTTAAATCAACGTTTTCTTCACTCCACTTTATGATTTCATAGTCGGGAAGATATTTTTTCCAACTATCTATACATTTCTTAGCTAGCTTGGGAAGTGGCTTATCTCCAAACCAACAGTAATGTATATACTTTTTCATTCTATCAGCTCCTAAAATAATTATAACAAGTAAAAGTTGTTTAATCAAATTTTATAGTGTTTTTTGTTGATATAATGCGTTTTTTTTAATTATATAGTATAATTTTATTAGATGTTTATTAGGAGGTTTTATGTTTTATAATTTTAAAAAGATGATTCAGAAAAATTATTTTTTATTTATTACTATTATTGTAGGATTAGTTTTCTTTCTAATTAATATTTTTGATTTACATTATAAGATGATAGATTTAAATATTACTGGAAGAAAAAACTATTTTGTTTATTTTATTATTTGTATAATTCTTTCAATATTCATTGTTTTGCTTTTAAAATATTCTAAAAAATACTATGATAATATTCCAAAGTTATTTGTTGTTTTGGGTTTAGTTCTTGGATTTTTATTTTTAGGGGTTTCACCTCTTTTTACTGGGAGTGATGAGCAAAATCATTACTACCGAATCTATGAAATAACAGAGGGAAATTTTTTAACACCTACAGGAAAATATGTTGGTAGTAAAATGCCTAAATCTTTACAAAAAACATATGATATTGCATCAGGTAAAAATACTACTATTAAATATAAAGATATTAAAAAGATGTACAAGATTCCCTTAAAGAAGAAAAATAAAGTTATTTATGGAGATTCTCCTGTTAGTATTTATGATAATACTGCTTTATATTCCCCTATTACTTATTTTCCACAAGCAATTGGTTTTATAATTGGAAAAATATTAAACTTTAACCCTCTTTTCATAGGAATGCTGGGAAGAGTATTTAATTTATTATTTTATATTTTGCTAGGTTATTTGGCTTTAAAAATAATACCAAAAGGAAAAATGTATTATTTATTAATTTTATTATCTCCTAATATGATTCAATGTGCTTCTACTTTATCTGCTGATGCTTTTACTAATGGAATATTTTTATTAATAATTGCTTTATTATTTAATATTATTTTTAGAACTGAGAAAATTACTAGAAAAGAAGAATTATTATTATTTATTTTATCTTTTGTTATAGCATTATGTAAGATTGTTTATCTTCCAATTATTCTTTCATTATTTCTTCTTTCTAAAGATAAATTTCAAGATGGTAAAAAAGAAAAATATCTGTTTATAGTTATTACCTTTATCATATCTTGTTGTGTAAGTTTATTATGGATGAAATCTACAGGTGGAATTTTTGCAATTACATATGATCAAACTCAATATCAAAAGGAATTTATTCTTCACCATATCATTGAATATGCTATTATTTTTATTAGAACTATGTTTAACAATTTTACTACCTATGTTGAATGTTTATTTGTTGGTACAACTATGTATCATTCTCAACTAGCTATTCCATCTATTATTTCTATAGCATATGTAATACTCGTTTTATTATCAAGTAAATTTGAAAATAAAAAATGGAATTATTCCCTATTTCAAATAATCCTTTTATCTTTCATTTCTATTGTAATTATAGGCCTTATCGGTACAGCTATTTATGTTCAATGTACTGCTCAATACTTTGCAGTTGGTAATCGATTAATCATGGGTATTCAAGGAAGATATTTTATTCCTGTTATATTTTTACTTCCTTTTATTATTCAACCTAGAAGATTTAATCCTTTGGTAAAAAAAGATTATTTTATTTACTTAATGTTATTTATACATTTAATTACTTTGTTCTATGCAGTTAATCAGTTTTTAATTTAAAAAAGACATTATGCAATGTCTTTTTCTTTTTTGTATTCTTTTCCTAATTGTTTCTTATAGTATTTATTACATATTTCTTCGGGGTCACCTATTTCTACTATTTCACCATGTTCTATCCATACTACCTTTGTGCAAAGTTCTCTAATAGATGCTATAGAGTGAGAAACATATAAAACAGTTGTTCCTCCTCTTATTAGTTCTAACATTTTATTTTTACTTTTCTCTTGAAATTTTATATCTCCTACTGATAATATCTCATCTACAATTAGTATTTCTGGATCAACTATAGTAGCAATTGAAAAAGCTAGTTTAGCAACCATACCAGAAGAAAAGTTTTTTACTGGAACATCTAAGAAATCTTTTAGTTCTGAGAACTCTACAATTTCATCGAATTTCTCTTCTAGAAAGTCTTTTTGATATCCTAAAATAGAACCATTTAAGAAAATATTTTCTCGGGCAGTTAATTCATCATCAAAACCTGCTCCTAATTCTATCATAGGCGATATTACACCGTTTACTTCTACTTTTCCTTTGGTTGGTTTCATGACTCCACTTACTACTTTTAATAAAGTACTTTTTCCCGCACCATTACTTCCAATTAGTCCTACTACTTCTCCTTTATCAATATGAAAAGAAATATCTTTTAAGGCCCAAAAAGAATTCTTTTTCTTTAATTCTTTATTCTTTTTTCTAATTTTAGGATCAAATAAGTTCACAAAGCCTTGCTTTATAGTGAAACTCTTTTCAATACCTAAATTAAATCTCATTGATACATTTTCTATATTAATCATATTTAATCTCCTATATGTAGTATATAAATTTGTCTTGATTCTTTTTAAACACAATAGAACCAAATAATAAAGTTACTAAACTGATTAATCCTAATATTAGTAGAGAAGATATAGAAGGACATTGTCCATATAAAACTATATTTCTGATACTTGTTATATATTGGTACATAGGATTAAAACCAAATACCTTTTGAAGTGATTCTGGTAATATTTGAATACTATAAAAAACAGGAGTGAAATAATTCCAAATTGTAAGTACTATTCCATAAATGTAAAATACATCTCTTAAAAAGACTGAAACACATGATAAGAATAATCCTACTCCAATAGTAAACATAAAGAAACATACTAGTATATACGGAATTATTAAATAATAGATATTAATACTAGCTGGATATTTTCCTACGCCAATTTGAGTTAATAAGATTAAACCTATCCATGGAATAAGAGTTAATAAGAAGTTTATTCCTACAAATAAACACTTAGCAACAGGAAATATATATTTTGGAATATACACTTTACTAATTAAAGCAAAATTCTCTACAACAGATGTCATAGCACTATTACTAGCTTCAGCAAAATATTGCCACATAATAATACCAGTCATTAAGTAGACAAGATAATTTGTTCCCTCTACTTTAAATCTAAACATATGTGAGAAAACAATAGCCATAACTGTCATCATTAAAATTGGATATAGTAAACTCCAAACAACTCCTAAAACACTTCTTTTATACTTTCTTTTAAAATCTCTAGTTATTAATTGTGTCATTAAATACCAGTAGTGTTTAAAGTTAATAAAAATTCTTTTTAAACTCTTCATTTTTATCTCCCTCTGTTCAATATTACAATGTAGATTATAACATAGTATTTCGTTTATAGTCAATTCACGGGTTGGATTTGTCTTTGGCTTTTAGTTTATACATTTTTCCGATTATTTTCCAACTTTTCGAATATTTGATTTTTTTATAAAAAGATAAATCCTTTTCTAATAATTTATTTTTATTTTTTAATTTTTCATTTTCTTTTTTTAACTCATCGATTCTTTCTGTATATAGTTTCTTAAGATATTTTTCTCTTCCAATATTTATATCCTTAAAAATATTAATATCTGGTAGTTTCTCATTATTTTTTGTTTCTTCAGAAATAAACTTTTGAGTATCTTTTATAATCTTTTCACGATACTTTTTGTAGGTGTTTTTATTTTTAATTTTAAGTAAATCTTCTTCTTTCATTTGAAGAAATTCTTCTTCTGTACAATTGACTAGTAATTCTTTAAAAGTTTCAATTCGATCACTATTATAATCATAATAGATTAATAATACATTGGTTTGTAAACCTAAACATGGAAGGCCTACATGGATTCTATCTGTAATTACTAAAGATGCTTCTTGATATAGTTTTAATTGTTTTTCCACTAATTGCATTCTCTTTTCAAAAGATAAGTTGGCATGTTTTTGAATCATTTTTGCTCTTTTTTCAGAATTTGCTTTGTCAAACTCATCATTTTTTTTCCTTTGTTCATCATAGGTCATGTTATCTTCTAAAAATAACCAATGGGTTGTTTCGATAACTTCTTTATTAGTGATTTTTCTTAAATGCTCTACTATCTTAGGGTTCATATCTACTGCTACTATGTAATCTTTTGTTTTCTTATTTCCTATAGGATCAATGGTTGTGGTCATACAACTACTAAAATAGACATCTTTGTATCCTAGTTTCTTTAATACTTCCAATGTATGATTATCACGACATCCTATTTTATATTTAGACATTACTTTTTTGGCATAATCTGTTAAAAAAGAATAGCCGGGGCTTAAATATAAATCATTTTCAGTGAAGTGAATAGATATATATAAAGGATCTATATATGGTGATATTAAAAACTCTGTTTTATCATGATTGAACCAACCATTCATAACCACTTTGACTTTTTCTTTTTGGTTGGGAACAAATTCTGAGATAGATTCTCTATCAATTATGTAGTCAATTTGAGGATAAAATCTAGAGGCAGCATATACTTGAATATCATCTCCTAAATTGGCTGTATTTTTAAATAATACAATTCCATATTTATTATTATTCATGTCTACCTCCTAATATTTTTCTTGCTCTTTTCATTTCTATGTAAATTAGTCTTAGTGGAAATACAATAATCTTTACTATAGATTTAATTAAATCTTTTATTAAAAAGTATTCCTGACAATAATACCATTTTACTGGTGGAGTATTTATTTCCTCTGTTTGTTCTGTTTCTTCATTTGCTTCTTTTAAACTATTGAAGAAATCATAATATCTATTAATTAAGGTACAATACTCATATTGACTACCCATAAAATAATTATTGATATATTCATATACGATATTTTCATTATTTTTAATTTGAATAGAATTACTCAATCTTCTATTTTCTTGAATACAGCTTTCTATTTCATTTTCCATTTCATGAATCATTTTATTTAAAGTAAACTGATTTTCAATTCTTTTTCTACTATTCTTTTTGTAATTGTCTAGATCATTTATTATTTTTTTGATTGCGACTACGTAATTATCTATTTCTTCTTCTTGATATACAAATTCTCTAATGTCTTCTTCTTTTTGCATTAGTGGAACAATGACTCCACAACTATCATCTATTAATTCTTTGTGCCCTCCAACATCGGCTGAGACAATTGGTACTCCCATTGATAAAGATTCATAAGTAGTAAGGGCAAGTCCTTCCTTTATAGAACAATTTATAGTCATATCACACATAGAATAAAATTCTTGTGGATTAGTTACATTTCCTAGGAATAACACTTTTTCTTCTAGATGATATTCTTCAATTTTATTCTTTAATTCTTTTAGTAAAGTACCTTCTCCTCCGATGATAAATTTTATTTGAGGATTATCTACTACTGCTTTTTTGATAATTTCAGCTAGTAATAATGGTCTTTTAGGATAATCCATTCTACATAAATAACCTATATTTATTGTATTATCTACATTATATTTTTGTCTGGCTTGTTTTATTAATTTTTCAGATGGCTTAAATTTTTCTGAATCTACTCCAATATAGATAGTTTTAGTAACAGTATCATTTGTATCAAATAAATTGTGATATGACTTTTCAGCATTTTTACTACAGAATAGAGTTCTATCAATTAATGACTTCATCATATTACTGTCTCTTCCATAACCACCATTTCTGTTATATATTTCTACACTATGGATATAATCCATGATTGGAATATTTGGAAATTTAAGTTTTAGATAAGGAATCATATTATAGCCAGTGATGGAATTAGATACTAATACTAAATCAATATTTCTAGTAAGTATCATATATTCTAAAAATGTTGGCCAATCCTTGCGATCTAAAAAAGTTGCCATTTCCATAACAGATTCGGTATATTTTTCAAATTTTTGTCTTAGTACATATTCTTTAGGATGATCAGTAATTATTGTTACTTCATATTTGCTTTTGTCAATTAAACGAACAAAATCCAGATTAAAACTATCGGCTCCTCCTATTACCATCCAAGGAATAATTAATAATATATTTTTCTTTTCTTTTTTCTTTGGAATTATCTTCAACTTATTTAGATTAGATTTTATTATGTCATAGTAATAATTGTCATAAGGGAAACTTACTATATCACTGGAAAAAATATCTCTTTCAATTGATAAATACTCTTCTTGTATGGAATCTACATCTTTAGATGTTGCAAATCCATAATATGATTGATGAATAGTCTTGTTGTTACTAATTAAACTAGCAGTTATACTCCATGTTCTAATATTATCTATTGTTTCATCTTCTATTTGAGAAATAATATCTTTATGAAAAAATAAATTAGGAACAGGTATATTAGTATTAGATAACACTTTGTTTTCAAAGATATAATTATATGTCTTTTTTAATTCTAAATTTACTGAATCTGTAAATGATATTAAACAATCTTCTTTAAATTCTAAAGATAGTAGATTTGTTTCAATGTATGTCTTATTTATCAACTCTCCAGCTTCTATACAGGTAAAATAATGAGATGTTTTAGACATATGTTTTTTTACTTGATTCATATTAGTAATTTCTTCACTTACTATTTTTATACGCTTATCAAGACCTATTTTTTCGGATAATTTTTGTTTTCCAATATTGCATAGTAAAATTTCTATGTTTTCAAAAGTTTGATTGCATGATACTAGTAAGGTATCCATTATTTGTTGATTTGTTTTTCTTTTACAATTAATAAAAATGGTGATGAAAGCCTCACTTTTGTTTTTTTTGCTTATTACTAAATTTGATAAGTCTTTATTAAAATTATAGTTCATCAGAATCCCCTCAATCCATATATAAGATTTCTCTACATAATTCTACCATAATTATATATAAAATTTTATTGTTTGTAAAATTAAAAATAAATAGATTTCTCTATTTATTCTTTAAAACATAACACTTACATCAACATAAGTACTAATTCCTGGAATTGTTTCTGTTGAACTGTATTGCCACATTAATTTTTCTCCATTTCCAGTATAGGTACAATAATGGTTATATTGGGCTATCCATAGTTTGTAATTTCCAAGCCTACTCATATCAAGATTATTGATAAAGAAATTCTTACTAGCATATATCATTGGTTCATAGCCAGCTTGTTTAACTCTTTCAATAAAAGCTAGCACAATATCCGTTCTTTGTTTTACTGATAAGTAATCAGCTCTTCCAGCTCTTTGACCATTTTCCCAAGCATCTGTGTACTCAGTATCTATTACAATTGGTAGAGTTACTTTTCCTTTTCCACCTAAGTTATTAACTATATTTATGGCTCTATCAGCTTCTTCTATAGCTTCAGCTATGGTAATGGCTTGAGAATAAACATAAACTCCTACTGGTAATCCTTGAGAGGTTGCTCCGGAAATGTTTGACTCATATAAAGTATCATTTACTAAAGCTCCTGTTCCGTAGCCTCGATATGCAACTCTTATCATAGCGGCATCAACTCCGCCTAAAGTACTGACAGTATGCCAATCAATATCCTTATTATGATAAGATACATCTATTACTTTTTTAGCATTTTTGGCAACCATGATTCCTAAGGAATTAAAGAAATATTTTACTCCGGCTATCGTTACCCAGTCATTTGCATAACTTCCATCTGGGAAATAATATCTAATATTCCCAGCCGTATCTGTTACAAAACCATCTTTTAATTTACCATTTTCATTAAATATGTAATTAACTTCTTCAATTGTTTTAGCACCAGTTGCCATTTCTCCTGTTTCAAGATCAAAATAGTACATATTACCATCTATATTTACCCAGCCTGTTCGCATTTGACCATTTAATCTACCAAAAAATCTTTTAATCCCATCTGGTGTTTGGTAAAAACCGGTTACCATTTCACCAGTATCCTTAAAATAATAATAATAGTCATCTATATATAAGAAGCCTGTTCTCATTGGATGGTCATCTAATCTACCAAAAAAATAGGTTTGATTATTATATTTTTGAAAACCATATTCTTTAATACCATTTTTGTTATAAAAATAGTATTTATCATTTATTTTTACTATTCCGGTACGACGTTCTCCAGTTATTTCATCATAATAATATTCTTTGCCATCTTTGGTGTATATTCCTGTATACATCGGTCCATCTTCTTGAAATAAATAATACTTATTATCTACTTTTATTTCACCGGTGCGCATTTCATTGTTGCCGCTTTCATTGAAATAATATTTAAGACCATCTATTTCTATAATCTTGGTGGCTCTTTTTCCATCTTCTTGATAATAATACTTATTCTTATTTTCTTCATACCAGCCTTTATGCATTTTTCCATCACTATTAAAGTGATAAGTGTAACCATCTATTTGAATGGTTCCTGTTCGCATTGGATGGTCATCTAGTCTGCCAAAGAAATAAGTATCTTCTCCTACTTTTTGGAAACCTCCTACTCTTTTTCCATTATTATCAAAATAATAGGTTTTATTATTTTCTGTTAATAAACCTTTATGCATTTTTCCATCACTATTAAAGTGATAAGTGTAACCATCTATTTGAATAGTTCCTGTTCGCATTGGATGGTCATCTAGTCTGCCAAAGAAATAGGTATCTGATCCTACTTTTTGGAAACCTCCTATGGTCATCTAGTCTGCCAAAGAAATAGGTATCTGATCCTACTTTTTGGAAACCTCCTACTCTTTTTCCATTATTATCAAAATAATAGGTTTTATTATTTTCTGTTAATAAGCCTTTATGCATTTTTCCATCACTATTAAAGTGATAGGTGTAACCATCTATTTGAATAGTACCAGTACGCATTGGATTATCATTACATCTTCCAAAGAAATAGGTATCTGATCCAATTTTTTGAAAACCTCCCACTCTTTTTCCTTCTTCATTAAAATAATAAGTATTATTATTCTCTGTTAATAAGCCTTTATGCATTTTTCCATCAGCATTAAAATGATAGTAATAGCCGTCGATATATAATGTTCCTGTTCGCATTGGATTATCGCCTATTCTACCAAAAAAGTATGTATCACCATCTACTACTTGAAAACCTTTAAGTTTAACTCCATTATCGTAACAATATGATTTTCCATCTTGAGTTACTATTTGAGGAGCTGCTAAAGCAGTTATTGGTGATAATAAAAAGGCTAAAATTAATACTTGAAGTGACCTTTTTTTCATTTTACACCTCCTATGAAAGAGCGTATAAGAATGCTCCTCCTAACTTATCATCAGGATCCTTACTTTTTTCTTGCCAGATTCTTGAAGGAGAAATCCAGCCATTATTAGACTTTTCTAATGGATCATAAGCATATGTTTCACCTGAATCATTTAAATTCACTACTATTATAGCATGATTCCATCTTTCTGTTCCAAATTTTCCATTTCCCATTGCTGCAAAAACGATTTTTCCTTCTTTTAATCTTTCTATTAATTCTTTTTCACTATTTATTCCTTCATATTTAACATTATAATTATTAGAAGCTTTAATAATTGCTAAACCACTTGAGCCGGCTGCTTTTCTATTATATTCTTTTGTTTTGTAATATAGATAGTCAGCTATTGTAGTTGGCAATACTTTTTTATCTAGTATTGATTCAAAGGCCATAGCCATACTAGTAGGAGCACAACCTGTTGGTCCAAATTTCTTTGCTCCATATTTTATATTTGCCCATCTTGAATCTTTTTGGTTGTAATAAGTTGGTATAGTTGTTACTACTTTTTCTAATTCACCAGTTTCTGTTATGTAGTACTTTTTATTTCCTTCTGTTGTCGTTTCAGTAAATTGATATCCTTTTTTACTAAAGGCATAGTATTTGCCATCTATTATCTTGACACCAAATGTTTTCTTACCTTCACTATCATAATAAGCCTTACCTTGTTCTTCTTCATTCCAGCCGGTTAGCATTTTTCCATCATCTTTGAAAAGATAGTAATAGCCATCAATATATAGTAAACCGGTACGCATTGGATTATCATTTAGTCTTCCAAAGAAATAAGTATCATCTCCTATTTTTTGAAAACCACTTACTCTTTTTCCTTTTTCATCAAAATAGTAAGTAGTATTATTTTCTGTTAATAAGCCTTTATGCATTTTTCCATCTTCATTAAAGTGATAAGTGTAGCCATTAATATATAATGTGCCTGTTCGCATTGGATTATCATTTAGTCTGCCAAAGAAGTAGGTATCATCTCCTATTTTTTGGAAACCACTAACTCTTTTTCCTTTTTCATCAAAATAATAAGTAGTAGTATTTTCTGTTAAAAAGCCTTTATGCATTTTTCCATCTTCATTAAAATGATAAGTGTAGCCATCTATTTGAATAGTCCCAGTACGCATTGGATTATCATTTAATCTGCCAAAGAAGTAGGTATCATCTTCTATTTTTTGGAAACCACTCACTCTTTTTCCTTTTTCATCAAAATAATAAGTAGTAGTATTTTCTGTTAAAAAGCCTTTATGCATTTTTCCATCTTCATTAAAATGATAGTAATAGCCGTCGATATATAATGTTCCTGTTCGCATTGGATTATCATTTAGTCTGCCAAAGAAGTAGGTATCAGCTTCTATTTTTTGGAAACCACTTACTCGTTTTCCTTTTTCATCAAAATAATAAGTAGTATTATTTTCTGTTAAAAAGCCTTTATGCATTTTTCCATCTTCATTAAAGTGATAGGTGTAGCCATCTATTTGAATAGTCCCAGTACGCATTGGATTATCATTTATCCTTCCAAAGAAGTAAGTATTCCCATCTATTGTTTGAAACCCATCTTGCTTTATGCCATCTATATAATAATATATCTTACCATTTTCTTCAATTAAACCATTTTTCTCTTCTGCAAAAGTATCTATTACAAAAAGAAAAAGAAGCATTACTAATAAGTTAAAAATTAATTTTCTTGTTTTCATTTTTTTACCCTCTTCTATCTTATTTTAATCTAATTTTTAATAATTTCCAAGAGCTAAGATAAGATTGGACAAAAAAAAGACTAATTAAAGTCTAATTTTTAAATAACCAATATAACTTACAATATAGTATTGTTAATGTCTTATTCTTCTCTACCGTTCTTTTTAAAAATGGTCTGTTTGGATAATATTTATTCTTTTTATAATCAGGCACTTCTTTTTTTAAATATTGAAATGATTCATTTATAAAATCAATAGCAATTTGCTTGTCTTTTTGAACTCTTTGTTGAATTGTATAATTTGTCAGTATTCTTACTGTTAAAATATTTAATTCTCGTTTTAATATTTCTTCTTTTTTTAATTTATTCCTAATCATGTCAATCACTTTTAGAATATCAAAACATTTTTTATCTCTTACAGTTGTTTCACTATTATTTCTTATACTATAATAATTCAAACTTTCGTTGATTTTACCAATCTTAGATGCTTTAAATAAAGCTTCTATTACAAAAGGTGCATCTTCATACTTTAAATTTTCTATAAATTGAATCTTATTATTTACTAATAAATCTCTTTTATAAATCTTATTCCAAGGAGATAGATTAATAATATTTAACAAATGAGGATTGTCTTTTAGGTTAGTATTTTCAAAGTCTTCTAGTTTTTCTTCTATTATTATACCATTGGAAAAATCTCGATAAAAATCACAAACACCTACATCTAAATCATCTTTTTCACATCTATCATACATTTTTTCACAAGCATCTTTGGCAATATAGTCATCACTATCAACAAACATAATATACTTACCAGTAGCTTGTTCGATTGCAAAATTCCTAGTTTTACCAATACCTTGATTCTTATTTTTATAATATTTAATTCTCTTATCTTTATACTCCTTTATGATTTCCTCGGAATTATCTGTTGAACCATCATTGATTAGTAGAAACTCTAATTCTTTTTTTTGCTGGGAAACTAGAGAGTCTAAGCATTTTCTAATGTACGTTCCAGTATTGTAAATAGGAACGATAATGCTAATATCGGGATTCTTTTTCATAGATTCCTCCTCTCATACAAATTATAAGCTATCTTGGTGTTTTGTGCAACTTAAGGATTATTGGATTAATAGTTTTGCTAGTTTAGGGCTTATTATCATACATAGTTTTTTTATTCTGTGGGTTAGGGAATCTGTTAAAAGATTATCAAAGACTTTATCTTCTTTTAATTTCTTTTTGTATGCTTTATAGTCTTTTCCTTTTAATTCACAGATCTTTAATATTAAGCTGTTTGCTATAAAGCTTTTAAATAGTGTTGAATCTAATTTAGTCTGATTGATTTCTTTAATTAAAAATTGATAATGATTATAAAAATCATTTACTTTTTTCTTAGTTTTCTCGTAATTATTTTGACTCATAATACTATTTGGTCTTTGGAGATAGTTATAGCCAATATAACTAATTGAATTAACTTTACTAGCTTTAATTATTACTAGTGGAGTTAAGCCATAATCTTCATGAATGGTACCATTTTTAAAAGAGAAATGATTCTTTTTAAAATACTCTGTTTTATATAAATAACACCAAGCATTTTCTACAAAGTGATAATTACATATTAAAGAGAAGGCTTCTACACCTGTTTTGTTTGTAAAAGCTTTTTCAGGATATTCTTTTTTTTCTGTTGAGTCTTCAAATTCTTCTTGTACTTGGAATCTTACAAGATCTGGATTATTCTTTAATGATTTATTTAGTTCTTTTAATAAGTCTTTTTCAATGGAGTCATCACTATCTAGGAATAAAATATATTCCCCTTTGGCTTCTTTTACTCCTGTATTTCTAGCGGCACTTAATCCTTGATTTTTTTGATTAATTACTTTTACATCATAATTATTAACTATATTCATACTACTATCTTTGGTTCCATCATTTACCACAATTACTTCATAATCCTGGTATGTTTGATTCATAACACTATCTAAGCATTTACCTATGTATTTTTCAACGTTATATACAGGAATAATAATACTAAACTTAGGCATATATCTAATCTCCTATCTATTCATTATTAAATAGAGTTTCTAATTTTTTCATTCTATTTTGATACACTATTTCCATGTTAATAGTTTTCTTTTTATTTTTACTTCGAATGATTTTCTCTACTTCTTTTTTATTGTTTTCTTTTGATATGATAAAAGCATAATCTTTCATATCTATTTCATCATCACTAGTAGGTATGGTTGTGATAATTTGTTTTTCTAAGATTAAGGCTTCTAAATAGATTACTGGGAAGCCTTCATAATCCGAAGTAAGGATTATATAATCAGCTTGCCTCATATATGGATATGGATTTTTCTTCATACCAAAGAAGGTTATATCTTTCTCTAATTTTAATTCTTTTTGGTATTCTTCGTACATGGCTCTATCAGGTCCATCTCCAATAATCCATAATTCAATATTTAATTCCTTTACTAAATTCATTGCCCTTTTTAATTTTTTTGATGAGTCATCTAATCTACCAACGAAGACAAATAATGTCTTGCCTTTTTGTCTTTTTGTCTTAACTTTTTCTTGGCTTTTTTCTTTAATCATTGAAATATCTACAAAATTATTAATGACAAGGCATTTTTCTTGTAAATCTTTATAACTTTTTATAAATGAATTTTTAGATTCATTTGATACAAATATTATTTTATTAAAATCTTGGACTTTTCTACTATCAAAGAATTCTTTAAAATCTTCTTCATTCTTATATAATTTTTTATAATCACTATGAACATAAATTGAATTATTTGTACTGGCTATTTTGGCCAAGACATTACTACTATAGCTATAAGTTGCGTAGCAGCAACTATAATCATAGTTTTCATAATTCATAATTTTAAACCATAGTTTTCTTGAGGCATTGATAATTTTTCTTAAGATAAAATTCTTATTATTACTTACTTTTAGTTCTTTAACTATTATGTTTTTATTTAAACGATCTAGTAAAGCTCCTTTTTGTTCTTCTAAGACAAGAGTAATGTTATATTTAGAATCATCTATTCTATTTAATAAATTTACAAGAGCTGTTTCTATTCCTCCAATTTCTAGGGTGTTACTAGCAAAAAATAATTCTTTTTTATCTTTCTTATTTAAAGATAATATTATTATTATAACTATATAACTTACTGATGGAGCTATGATAATGTGACCTGTTAATAAAGAGGTAATTAATATTAAAAATAAACTAACAGCTAGCATGCATCTTTCATAAGATAAAGTATCTTCTTGCTCTAATATTTTATAAATAATTCTAAATGTTATAATCATGAAAATTAAAAAACCTATTATGCCATGACTATAGAAGATATCAAAATAATCCATTTCAATCATTTTAATAGATTTTCCTCTACGTGTATAGCCTATTCCAAATAATTTTTGATAATTATTAGCATTATAATATAGAAGAGCTTTATTATGGAAAAAAGTTAATCTTTGACTAAAAATAAAATGATCAACTAATTCTTCTTTTTCTAAAATATCGGTTATTTTTTCTACTCTTAGATAATCTAGATGAGTTTCTATATTCTTATAAAAATTGGTTCTAGGAAGAATTGAAAGTATTCCTAGTACTCCTACTATGACGATTAAAAATGAAATTAGGATTCTTTTATACCTTTTTGTTTTTATATCTATTATTATGAAATAAATAAAGCTTACAAATAGTGTTATTCCTAGTGATAATAATGGAGTTTTGGTTCCCATCATTAGAATTACTACTAAATACATTATTAGAAAGGCTATTTTAGGAAGCCATTTTTTTGAACTATGAATAATGATACATAATATAGGAGTTAATATAGCAATAATACCTCCTATTTCATTTGCTGAATTATAAAAACCTAAAGTTCCTGCTTTAGTAATTTCATAGGTTTTATAACCTATTCCTAATAATAAGGGAACAAATATAAATATTAAATATAAAAACAAAGTTGTGAATAAAGTTAGTTTACTAATATGTACTTCCTCTTTAATAGCATAGAGACTAGTTAAAAGAATTGGATAATAAAATGATTTAAAAAGTCCTTGTATTTCTTCAAATATTCCAATTTTTCCCTTAAATTGAATCATTCCTATGATATAGAATAATCCATATATTCCTATAATAAGATAAGGTATAATCACTTTCTTTTTCTTAAAGACAAATAAGACAATTATCATGATGCTTATTAAGAATAAGATGCGAACCATAATACCAATTGTTACATTAAAATGAAAGTAATGAACATTCATTCCAGTTAAAGCATCTAATATAGGACCTAGCAATAAAAAAAGTCCTAACAATAGATTAATATTTCTTTGCCAAAATTTTTCCATAGCATTCTCCATTTCTTATTCATTAATCTAGGAAAATTATATCATAGATATTATTTTATTTCTATAATAGACAATTCTTTACAATCCAATGATGGTAATTCTTTTTCTTTTTGTATCTTTATTATATAATTAATATAGTATGGAGGTGTTGTATGAGCGAGAAAAAGAAAAAGAATTCTACTAGTAAGAAGAAAAATACAACTACTAAGAAAGAACCTGTTAAGGTTGTGGAAAAAGAAGAAGAGATTGAAGAAAAAGAATTTAAATCAGATACTACATCTGTATCTATTATTGATACTCAAGAGTTAAAAGAATTAATGGATGAAGATTTAGGAATTAGTCAAGAAAAGAAGGAAAAGAAAGTTTCTCATGTTTTTGTTCATTGCTTTTTATTATTTGTTTGTATTGCTTCTTTTATATCTTTTGGTTTTCATTTAGTAAATCAAAATACTTCTATTATTTCATTAGTACAAAACTTATTTATTACTATTTTTACAATACTATTTACGGTGGTTGCTATTACATATAGAAGAAACAATAAATCTTTAATATTTATTAGTTCTATTTTACTATTGGGAGTATTTATACTTGGAATGAAAGATACTACTTCTAATTTTAAAGTAAGTGTTAAAGCTACTCCTAACTTTAGTGGTAAAAGTATTACTGAGGTATTAAATTGGGCTGATAAAAATAAAATATCTGTTACTCAAGAATATGAATATAGTGATATGATTCCAGAATATATAGTTATTAGTCAAGATATTAATTCAGGTACTCCGTTAAAAGAGGTTAAGGAAATTACTATTTCTATCAGTGATGGTCCTAATCCATCTAAGGAAATTATGGTTCCTAGTATGATTGGATGGGATGGAGATGCTGTTATAGAATTTGTTAAAAAGAATTATCTAAGTAATGTCATTGTTGAATTTGTTGAGAGTGAAAAAGCTCAAGATACTGTTATTTCTCAAAGCTCTACTGGTACTTTTAAAAGAGATGATGAATTAAAACTTACTTTTTCTTATGGAGAAGAATTAGGATTTGAAGAAGTTAGTTTAATTGATTTTACTAAAAAAAGTCAATTTGAAGTAGAGTTTTATATGAAACAACATCAATTGAATTATAAAATAGAAAGAGATTTTCACAAGAAAATAAAAAAAGGATTGGCTATTTCTCAAAACATAAAAGCTGGTGAAAAGGTTAAAATTCATGATGAAGAAGTAGTTGTTACGATTAGTAAGGGGCCAGAAATTAAAATACCAGATTTTTCAGATTATACAATGACAAAGATTGCTGAATGGGCTATTAAGAATAAAGTTAAAATTACTTTTGAAGATCAATATGATGATACAGTTAAAGAAAACCATATTATTAAAGCTAATTATGCAAAAGGTGATATTATAGAACAAGGTAGTGTTGTTACGATTGTTCTTTCTAAAGGAAGTTTAAAAATGCCTAAATTAGAATCTTATCAAGAATTTATTGAATGGGCTGGTAAGTATAATATTCCTTATGAAGAAGTTCATGAATTTAGTGATAGTGTTCCTGCTGGAGAGATTATTTCCTATTCTTATAAAACAGGAGATGCTATTCATAATGACGATACTATTACTGTTACTATAAGTGATGGTATGAAAAAAACGGTTCCTAATGTTATTGGTCTTGCTAAAAAAGAAGCTATTTCTAAGCTTGAAAAAGCTGGTTTAAAATATAGTTTTGTCTATCGTAATAGTAGTGAAGATAAAGATGTGGTTTTATCCCAATCTATTAGAGCAGGCAGTGAAATATCTAGTGGAACTACTGTTACAGTAACTTTAAGTAATGGTAAAAAACAAGAAACAAGAAATGATAATACTTCTAATAATAGTAATAGTAATAGTAATAGCAATAATAACAAAAACAACAATAATAATGAAAGTACTAATCCTGTTACTAATAATGATGATACTCCTAGTTGTAAACCATGTACTATTACAGGTATAAAAGGTATTATTTCTACTAATTTTGATGGTGGATATCAAGCTGTTGCAAATGCTTTAACGGCTGAAATTAAGAGTCAATGTCCGGGAATTAAAGTTAATATTTCAGGAGATGATACTTCTGGAAAACGTTCAGGATTATTCTTAAGTGGCTTTAATGGTGGTAATACTGATTCTTGTAGTACTGTTTCAATTACTTTAGCAAAGTAAAAGATCTCATTTGAGATCTTTTTAATTGAATTCTTCAGTGAAGTTTCCTTCGATAAAGATTGGAACTTCTTTTTTATCTTCAGTAATTCCTATGATATTCATGTCTTTTGTTCCTACCATAAAATCTACATGAGAATCACATTTATTCATATTATGTTCTTTAAATAGTACTTCTTTTGATGTTTTAGGCCCATCTTTTATACATTCTGGGAATGAATCACCTAAAGCAAGATGACAGGCAGCATTCTCATCAAACAATGTCTCTAAAAAGATTTGATTCGTGTTAGAAATAGGAGAATC
Source organism: uncultured Erysipelotrichaceae bacterium (assembly GCA_902780395.1). GTDB lineage: Bacteria > Bacillota_I > Bacilli_A > RF39 > UBA660 > UBA3789. The sequence goes on along the minus strand of CACZFH010000008.1, from coordinate 42,286 downwards.
ATATGGAACTAAGGCTACTTCTCCTAATAAGTTAGAATTTTCACAAATATTAATCATATTCTGAAGGGTTTCATTTCCTTTCTTGGCATGAGCCTCCACTGCTTTTCCTTTTTCGAAGCGAATCCAAAAGTCTTCTATTATTACTCCTTGATAGGATAATGGTTTTGATGAGTAAACAATTCCTTCAGCACTATGACAATCAGGAGAGGAAAATACTTCTTCAGTTGGATAATTAACCAATACTTCTTTGTTATTAGCTAGAACAGATTTTCCTGAAGCCCATATATGATTTTTTGGTAAATCTATTTGAAAATCGGTACCATTACTGCTTTTATACTTTAAAGTTTTAAATTGATAATCATTAAGTTTTTTAGCTCTAATATCTAATTTTTTAATTTTTTCATTCCATATTTTTACTGGATCATTTTCTTTGACACTACATATATCAAAAATAGCATTCCATAAATCATCAATTGGTGTTTCACTATTGGGGTATAATGTTTTAGCCCAGTCTTTGGTTGGAACAGCTGCGATACACCAAGCAAGCATAGATTTATCACGTAAATTATCAAATTCTTTTCTTGTTTCTAGTGAATACTTAGTCATAGCTGTCATTTTATCAGAATCAATATCTTTCATTAAGCCGGGATTCTCACTTGCTAGCATCAAAAAAGCAGCATTCTTTTTAGCATATACATTCCATATCTCTTTGTTCCAAAATGATAGTTTTTTTAATTCTTCTACCTCTAAGTTTTTTAATAACTCATGTTTTAAATAAGGATCAGATCCTTCAAAGTAAATGTCTTTTACTCCCATCTCTATAGCTTGTTTGGTAATAATTCTAACAAAGTCACTTATTTCGATATTATAACTGATAAATAGTGGTTGATTTTTGTCAATCTTCAAGCAAGTTTCTAATAATACTTTGGCATATTTTTCTTGTAATTTATTCATGTCTTTTCCTCCTTTTCAATTTTTTTTAAATATATATATTAAAATAGAAAAAACATCTGAGCCGTAAAGGCTACAGATGAACTCGAAAGGAATTCGTCTGCCAAAAAGACGTATCTTCCTATAAATAGTATATTATTATTCTACTTTTTTAGCAATAATTTAAAAAAAGAAATGTAAATATTACACTTCTTTTTATTCTATAATAAGCTCTACTCGATCTAATCTATCTTTATTATGAATTATTTGATAGGTTTTATTGTTCATTTTAACTGTTTCATCTAATTCTCCAAACATATCTGATAACTCTCCATAGTCTTCTGCATTGGTTGTTTTTGTATAGATTTGAACACTATAAGTACCTTTTGGTAGTTGTGATATATCTAGGCTCTTTTCATACCAAGCATATTTTTTATCTAGATTATCTTTTGTTTTTAATTCATATGGTCCTTCAGCACAGCCTAAGTCCATGATATATTGAGTATAATTATCGGTATTTTCAAAAATAATCTTTCTGGTAATACCTAACTGTTCTTTATATAATCCTTTATAATTATAAGAATAACCTTGAATATGTAGTTTATTGTTCTGAAACTCCATAGTTTCAAATTCATTTACCATATTTCGATAAGTTGGTGAGGTACTTGTTGTATATAATTCATCTCTGACAGATAGTTCTAGTTGTTGAGTCTTTAAACTTTCAAGAACTTTGAAACTATATCCATGTTTGTCATCTTCTGCCCTTCTTTTAATATCTTGGTTGAAGAAATTATCTACTATTTGAATTGTATAATTATTATCCGTAGCAGCAATCATATAGATTTCATAATCTCCATTAGGAATATCTGAAAAGTCAATTTCACCTTTAAACCACGAATCTGAATAGCTATTACCATTTGAACTTCCTAAATCATAAGGAACATTGTTTTGCCAACTACTTATTTCTGATACATATACTTCTTCGGTATTTTTATTAATGAATACTAATGCATATTCTTTATTAGTATTATTTTGATTAAGGATAATACAATAACCACTCATAGTATATTTTTTAATATTATTATCCCAATCTAGGCTTTCTAAGTAGAATTCTCCATCTTCTTGTTTTTCTAATAATTCTTCTAAATCTATATCTTCTTCGTTTATTTCAACTTTTTCTTTTACTGTAACTTTGATTTCTTTGGTGGTCATTTTATTTTTAGAATCAGTTACTTCATAGATTACTTTATAAGTTCCAGATATATCTTCTTTTACAGTATTCTCTTTAATCACTATTTTATTAGTTAAATCACCATCTTCTTCATCTTTAGCTGTTACATTTTCTTTTGGATTATATTTATCACCTACTGTTATTGTTTTATCATAAGCAGTAATTGTAGGGGCTTTATTCTCTTTTACTGTTACTGTTATTGTTTTAGTTACAACTTGTTCTATACTATCAGCTACTTTATAAGTTACTTTATAAGTACCTGGTATTTTGGTATTAACAGTATTTTCAATTACTTCTATTTTGTTGGTAATATTACCATCTTCTGGGTCATTAGCCTCTACTCCTTGTTTTGGATCAAAATTAGCTTGTTCTTCTAGAGTTTGATCTTTGGCACTGATAGTTGGTTTATGATTAATGATTACTGGAGTAGCTGTTGTGATAGATACCCCTGGAGCAGATGCTAGTGTATATCCATAAACATTATCATTATTTGTTAGACTTACTGGTACTTTATACCAAGTATTTCCACCTGTTGTAATTTGTTCTAAGACTGGTACATAAGTATAAGTATATAAACCACTAATTAGAGAGTATTTTTCATCTACTGTATTATAGTTCACCCAAGTATATTGATTTCCAGATACAGTTACACTTACTTTTCCATAGTTAGTAGATGTGAACTTAATAGAATCTGCACTTACCCATTCTTTTTGATCTTTGAAATAATCACTAGTTACTAAGTAAGCTACTGGCATACCATTTTCATAGGCAGTAGTAAATACCATTACGTAGCGATCTTTTAATAGTGTTTTTCCGGTTGCTGATGATAGAGAACTATCATAGTAATATTGAGTATTTTTAGTTGTGATAGCAACTTTTGGTTTTAATTCGGCATTTTCAATATATAAATCATAGGTATATTTTGAATCAGCATATTGATATACTTGATTTGGATTTTGATATCCATTTTTAGGAGTATTAATTTTTTCTACATGTGACGCTAAAACATAGACTTCACTATTCCAATTATAGTCTCCTGATGATATTTCATTTCCATTACTATCTAAATTAATATCACTTACAACTTTATACCATTTTTGATTATTTACCATTACTTCACCAATAATGACTAAAGCATCTTCTTTTTCTGGATAAGAATAGATAAACTTCGCGGAAGTAGATGGTTGTAGATAAGCATTAGTTGGTCCTTTTACCACTCCTAATTGATAGTAATTATAATCTTGGAGACCAAAAGCTTTATCTAAACTATAGTAATTGGCTGCCATTTTTTCAGACCAATAAGTATCAGATGCATATTTTACATTCATTCCTATCCATTTATCACCAAATTGTGGTCCAAAGTAACGCCAATCTCTAGGATGAGCATATCCATAAGTAATCCACTTAGAGGAATATCCTAAAATACTACTAGCAAATGTTGGATACCAATTAGCTGCTTGAGTAGGATTTGAGTCTACTGCATTCAATCCAAATCCATTATTTTTATTAATAGATAAACTGCTTGTACCATTGCCTGTTTCATTTCTACTTAAGCTTAATGATAGAATGGCATTTACTCCATTTTTTTCTTGAGCATAATAGAAGAATGTTCCAGAACCATATAATCTAGAGGTTTTAGAAGATGCAGCATTTCCATAGACATTCATTTTATATCCTAGGTTATTCCTTATATATTCATCAATATTAATACTTGAGTAGGATGTTTTAGTATGATTTGATAAATACATATAATAATTGTAGTAAGGATTATCTTTATTTACAGAATGATTGTAATTTCCAGCTTTATAATCTTTTATTAAAGTTTCTATGTCTTGATAAAAATAATGTCCATCATAACTATAATAGGTTCCTACTGGTAATATAGCTGGTTTAGGTCCAATTGTTCTACCACTAGAGCCATTATAATAGTTTTGAATTTTAGCTACATAATTATGACGTATATCATTATTAGTTATGGTATATGAACTAAGAGACTTTACCCAAGTAATTGGTACTATTTCATAAGCGGATTGTCTAATCCAACCAGTAAAGTTTCCTATTTTTACTTTAGCAACCCAAGTTCCATAGGTATTTGAATAAGCAGATTCTATATGAGCTCCATCTACTCCTCCATATAAGGAACCAGTATCCATATAAGTATAGGCAGAGCCAGTTAATTCTTTATTGGTATAGAAATAAGTTAATGTTTCTGGATTAACACTTAAATCTAATAAAGCTACATTGGCATCAATAATCTTGGTTACTCCCCCTATTTTTACTAAAATAGCAGTTCCGTTTTCACCATTTTGAATCATAGCAGTTTTAGCTTGCTCATAAGTATTATGGCAACTAATAGTATCTATTCCTCCATCTTCTCTGAATCTAGCTACTTCATAATTTCCACATAATCCTCTATAACGATAATTATTAATATCGAAGGCAAAAACATTTTTTACACTAAAAATCATACCTATTATTGTTATAAATAATATGTATTTAAGATTTTTCATGTTATCACCTTCTTTATCCCTATTCTTGTACTTATATTATATCAATGAATAGTTTGTAAACTAAGATATTTACTTTTATTTTTTAGGATTTTACAGTTTATTTACAAAGTGTGTTTTTTATTTCTTTATAGGTTATTGCTTACTTGATTAATATCCTATTTTTTTGTATAATCTTATAGTAGACTTTTTTAAGTTTTGGAGGTGTCTATGGCAAAAAAGAAAGAAAAAAAAGGACTAGGAATTAAATATTATATTATGATATTGTTTTTTATTATTGCAGTAGTAGCTTCTCTATTTGCAATTTATGAGATATATTTATTGAGCTCTATTGAAAATTTATTAAGAACAATTGTTATGGGAGCATTAGTTTTTATCGATTTATTGTTCTTATGGAGATTACATGTTCATCGAAAAAAGAAGGATAAGAAGAAAGTTCTATTTTTTATATTAATCATTCTATATACAATTATTTGTACTTCGGTTGGATTAGTAATTAATTATGTATATGGAAGAATTGATAATATCAATAAAAATACGGTAATTTATACTTCAGATTTATTAGTTATGGCTAGTAATTCTGCTAGTAAGATTGATGATATCAAAGATATGAAAATTGGTATTTTAGCTGATACAAAATCTCCTGATGGATATATTATTCCTCAAGAAATTATCAAAGAGAATAATCTTCAAGATGATAATGAAATTGTTGAATATGATGATTATACTACTATGTTAGTAGATATGTATTCTGATGAATTAGGGGCTATGTTTGTTAGTGATAATTATGTTTCTATGTTCTCTGGTATTACGGGATATGAAAATATTGAAACTGATACAAAAGTAATTATTCAAAAAGATAAAGAAATGAAAAAAGCAGCTACTTCTAAGATTGAAACTGCTTCTGCTGGTAAGAATATTACTGAACCATTTACTATATTGTTAATGGGAATTGATTCTACTGACGAAGTGCTTACAAAGAATGCTATTGCTAATGGAGATACATTAATATTAATTACATTTAATCCAAAAACATTGAATGCTACTATGTTATCTATTCCACGTGATAGTTATGTGCCTATTGCGTGTTGGGGTGGTCATCCAGAAAATAAAATAACCCATGCAGCAGCTTATGGTAATGATTGTATGATTAATACTATTCAGAGCTATTTTGATGTTACAATTGATTATTATGCTAAGATTAATTTTAAAGGATTGGTTAAGTTAGTAGATGCTGTTGATGGAGTAGAAATTGATGTTCAACAGACTTTATGTACTGATGATTCTAATCGTACTGGTGAGGTTTGTATTCATCCAGGCCTTCAAGTTCTTAATGGAGAACAAGCCCTAGTTTATGCTAGAAATCGTAAAGCTTTAGCTAATGGAGATTTTGGACGTGGTCAACATCAACAAGAAATTGTTATGGCTCTTATTAATAAGATGAAGGGTATTTCAGATGTTACTACTTTCATGAATATTATGAATACTATTTCTAATAGTATGGATACCAATCTTACTACTAAGCAAATCTTATCTTTCTATGATGTAGGAAAAGATATTGTTAAGAAAAGTTTAAGTTCTGATGATGCTAATCTTGTTAATATACAACAATTATATTTACAAGGTTCTGGTCAAATGATTTATGATGAAAGAGCTAGAATGGTTCTTTGGGACTATATTCCAAATAAGAATAGTCGTAAAGATATTATTCAAGCTATGAAAGAAAACTTAGAATTAGTTTCTCATGAAGCTATTACAGAATTCCATTTTTCTGTAAATAAGCCTTATGAGAAAAAAGTTATTGGAGAAGGTCCTTATAAATCAGGATCTGGTTATTCTCTATTACCTGATTTTACTGGTCTAACAGAAAATCAAGCTAGATCTTTAGCAGCTTCTTATGGAGTTAGTGTTACTTTCCAAGGAACTAGTGGAACCGTCGTTTCCCAAAGTGAGCCAGCAAAAAGAAGACTAGACTTAATGAAAGGAAGTATTACTTTGACATTATCTGGTGATAAAAAAGAGAATGATGAAAAGAATAAGAAAGATGTAAAAGATAAAGAAAAAGATGATGATAAAGATGATGACAACGATGATGAAGAAGAAAAGGAAAAACCAAAGAATCCTGAAGAACCTGGTGAAAATGGTGGTTCTAATTCTGAAAAACCTGATGATACAGGTGATAATTCTCCTAATGATGGTCAACAACCTAAAGATGGCGATGAAGATTAAGGCTAGTATATCTAGCCTTTTATTTTTTGCTAAAAAAAAGAACTACTATTGTAGTTCTACTAAGCTTAATTTATTTTCTTCATGAATAAAGATTAGCTTGGCACTTTTTTGATAAGATGAGAATTGGCTATCTGTATAGTCCCATGATGCTGATATCACATAGGCATTTTCATCAGTAGTATCACCATAAGCAAAAGGACCTTTTTCAACATTATCAATTGTAATATCTTTTACTACTGGTAAACTTTGTTTTCTGTTATTATAGACATTGCTTTCAATATATTTATAATACGTATCTTGGGCATTTTGTAAGAAGTTTTCTAATATTTGAGAATAAACAAAATCTACTCCACCTATATCTGTTTTAGCATCTTTATCATTTAAAGAATAAAAATCATAGATAAACATTTCTGCTATCTTTTTAGCATATTCTTCTTCCTCTACTGGTGTTTTATTTAGAATTGCTTTTAATTCTTCAAACATTTTTTTATAGGCTTCGGGTTTATTCTCTTTTAATTTATAACCATACTTTTCTACTTCGTTAATTACTTTTACTTCTTTTACTTCTTTTGGTTTTTCTTTCTGTCCTCTAAAGACTAAGAATCCTACAAAGCAAGCTAATACGATTAAGATTATTATTAATATTCTACGTACTTTCTTTTTTAATTTCATTTGTTTTCTTCCCCACTTCCTATTTCTTTGTTTTTCTCTTTATTTAGTAAATCAAATACAATTATATCATTTGATATATCTAATAATTTATTAGTATACTCGGTATTACTATTTATATATTCTTCACTAATTGGTTCTTCTGATAATGGCAAATAAGTAGCTTTTTGACTATTATAATATATTTTATTATTTACCCAGTTACCATTAGGGAATATAACAATATTATTATCTTTAATATTAAAGATGTCATGCCCTAATGAATACTTATTGTAGTATCCTATCATATTTCCTAAAGTTGGAGAGGCATCATACATTCCCATGACATTTGTATTTTCAAAGTTATATTCTGTTCCTTTCATATCTTTTGACCAGATAATGAAGGGAACTTTTCTTCCTAATTCATACTGATAAGAATCATATACTCTATAATTTGGATCTTCTTTGTCAAGAATATCATCTGTTTCTTTATCATAGTTATATAATCTCTCATAATCTTTTCTAGGTAATCGGGCATCATGATCTCCATAAAGGACTATTATGGTATTCTCTAATAAACCTTTTTCATCTAAGCCGGTTATAAATTCTCCTAAAGCGGCATCTGCATAATGGATAGATTTAAAATAGTTTCCTAGTTTTGTTCCTTCCATGTATGGGTGACTAATTGTTTCTTCTTCGCCAGCTTCATTGGTAATTGTTTCTTTTATATCTACTGCAAAATCTCCATATTTATCTGTATCAGAGAATGGTGTATGATTAGTTAGCATGATTAGTAGTCCATACCATTTTTCATGTTCTTCATTAACTTTTGCTATTTTTTCGACAGATTGACGGAAAAATTCTTTGTCAGAAAGTCCTAGTCCTATCACATTTTCTTTTTCAACTTCATAGTCTGCTTTACTATAAAATCTATTATATCCTAATTTATTATGCATAGCTCTACGATTCCAAAAATCAGCATTATTAGCATGCATACTAAATGTGTAATAACCCTTTTCTCTTAATAGAGTTGGTATTCCTATATAAGTTCTATCAGAGTATGAAACAAAAGCTGTTCCACTTTTTGTTGGTAATAAAGAAGTATTAAATGTTAATTCTGAATCACTACTTGTTCCTACACTTACTTGAGAATAAAAGTTGGAAAAGTACATACCTTCTTTTGACAGACGATTTAGATTAGGAGTTACCTCTTCTCCATTAAATGATAAATCAATTACATTGGTCATCATACTTTCAGCATGAATAACAATAATATTTTTTCCAGCAAAGGCATTTGTCATTTCATTTGTTGTTGGTGTATCACTTATTTCTGTAAAGAAATCATTAAATGACTTTTTAGCTTTATCATAACCAAACATAGAATTTATTTTAGGTTGTAGTGAAGTGAATAAATCATTGACTTGATATACATAAATACCAAATCTCATTACAATATATTCTTTATTCCATTGTTTCATGAATCTAGATACATCTAAAGAAGATAATGTTAATAAGAATATTACTAAAAGAATAGCAGAGAAGCTTAATGTTTTAAACATTATTTTTCTTCGATCAGCTTTTAATTCTATTCTCTTATAATAATTCTTTTTTACTAATCGTAAATGGAGAAATAAGAAAAAGATTGGTGCTATTACATATACTAAGTCTTTTAATTGTAAAACGTTTTCAACAACAGCATCTCCTACATCTCCTATATATTGGGTTAAAGAAATCATAGAAATAGATGCAAAAGATGTATAAAATGTGTAATAAACTGAATTAATAATACAAATTGCCGTTAAAAATACACAAGCAATTCCATAATAATAAAATCTATTCTTTGGTTTCAGTAAATAACCAAAAGAGCCTATGAATGTTACAACAAAGGTATCAGCAATAATAGCTTTCCATGATAGATAGTTTTCTATGGAATGCATACAGAAAAAACGTAATAAGGTAGCATTTAATACTGTTGTTATTACGAAAGAGACAAATATTATATTATTCTTAAAATATTCACGAATAAAATGATCCCTTTTCATTTTTATTATCTTTTTCTGTGTATTATTCATGAATTTAGATAGAATATTTTTCATTAATTTCATATTTATACCTCGCTTAGTCATTATATCATTTTCTTAAGTTTTTTTCAATAATCACAAGAAAAAGACTCATTCATTTTGAATAAGTCTTTACTGATTCTTTTTGACTAGCTTTTATCTCTTTTTGACACCATTTAGGGCAACCTTCTATAGGTACATAGATACTTTTAAAGAGTTTATCTTTATTTATTAATAAGTCTTTTAATACTTCTCTATTATGACTTTCATCCTCAAATGCTTCTACTATATTAAAATTACATTCATATCGATTTGTATTAATATTTGCTTTTATCTTATAATTATCATCAAATATCGTTATATCATCTTTTGATATGGAAACTTGAATATTTGCAGATAAGAATCTAATTATATATGTTCTTAGATAATAGTCTTTATTATTTAAAAGAAAATCATAATAATGGGATATAGTTTCTTTTAAAAAAGGATTATGTATATTAATTTTGGTAAGTGTATCTATGTCTGTCATAATTAATCCTTGATTGTTCTTGGTAAAGCTAATATGTCCATAGATATTACTCATATCTCCTATACGCCTAATTCTAAAAGTTATTTTCTCTTTAGTAAAATCAAAGCTTTCAAAAAATAATTTATAATTATCACAAATTATATAATATAATAACAAATTATTTTGTTTTTCTTTATTCGCAAATTCTTCCTTTTTCTTTGTTAAGATGATAGCTAAATCATATAAAGATATTATTTCAGGATTCTCTTTAGGATTATCAAATGAGTGAATATTAATTATTTTATAAAGATCTTTAATCATATTATGTCACCTGATTTAATATTTTACTATTAACAAATAATAAATACAATAAAAAAGAAGATTATTCTTCTGTGATATCAAAAAAAGGCACTACCATTATCCTTTGTAGTGTCTTTGCAATTTATAAATTACTTATTTTGCTTTTTTCATCCGTTTTTTCCTGAGAAGCATCATTCATCATTTCATTTAATTCTCTTTTTTTTGCTTCATCTGCATGTCTTTTTTTGATGTCTCCCCATTCTTTAATAAGTCTGTCTCGTTCTTCTTTTGTTGTAGCATACTTCATTTGTTCTCTTATCGATTCGTCTTCTTTTTTTGTCATTCCTACCACTTCTAAATAAGCACCATCTACTGTAATGTCAGCAGAATATAGGTAATGTCCATTGAAATCTATGTAAACATTTTCTCCTCTTTGTCTACATTCTTCTAGATATTCAATTGCTGAATCTAATCCTTTACTAAATAAAATATCAATTTTTTTTGCTTCTTCTTTATTCATATTATTCTCTCCTTCTTTATACTTTATTTATTATATTTAAATCCTACTCTTCTTTGTAATTACTGGCATTTATAACCATTCCTAGGACGAATATATATGATAATAAATAAACCCATAATAATAGTACCAGGATATTAGAAATACCTCCATAGAATATATCATATCTGGCAAATCTTTCAATGTAAAAGGTAAATATTTCTGTTGATAATACCCAACCAATAGCAGTAAATAGAGCTCCTTTATTAGTTGTTTTTCCTGGTATTTCTTGATCTGGTGCCATAACATACATTATTTTTATATTAATATATAGTATTAAAAAAATAATTGGATATTTTAATATTTTAAACATTTCTTGGATTATTCTTATGACTGTATTATTACCGGTAATTTTATTGATTATTTCAAATAATGTATTTCCAAAAACAGGAATTAAAAATAAGAATAAAAATAGACTTACCAATATAAATGTCATGACAATAGCTTTTAGTCTTCTACTTAACATGTTTCTAGGATGAGCTTTATAAATCTCATTAGAAGAGTTTATCATGGAGTAGGTACCATTAGATGCTAAAAGAAAAGCCGAAATAAAAAATACTATAATATTAAAGTTTATTCCATCTCCTGTAATAATACTATTTAATACATCACCTATACCACTTGGGACATATTCTAATATGGCTAATCTAATTGCTTCTGTAGAAATAGATAATGATGCTGCAATTGTAGCAATTAGGGCTATTAAAGGGATTAATGTAATGACAAGAAAAAAAGCAAGATGGCCTGGTAGTATCCTCATTTCTGGCATCATTAACAGTTTGAGTACTTTTACTATAAAATCTCTTGCTTTTTCCATGTCCTCACCTTTTATTTATAATCTTCTTTGTTAGTTATCATCTCTAGAGTTGCTTCATTAATTGCGTCATCTAGTGTTTTAATCTCATCGGTAATCATGCTAAATCCAACTGCTGCACCAAATTCATGTGGAAGACCTTTCATTTCTTTGGCTAATTTTTTGGTGTATGTGCTAATTTGCCTTTCACTATATCCTACCAAATATATTAGGAATTCATTACCATCAGTTCTAATTATTTCACTATTTTCTAATTGAGTGTTAACTAATATGCCAGCTGCCTTAATTATTAATTGATCCCCTTCTTCATGACCATAATTATCATTGACATATTTTACGTTGTTTAAATCAACCATAACAATTGATTGAGGGAATACTTCACAATCTTCCCATTCTTTCATTTTAGCATTTAAATAGTTTCTATTCTTTAAAGAAGTTAACATGTCTGTATATTTATGTCTATCTTGGATTTTTACTTTTTTAACTTGCTTTTTCTTCTTGATAAACAATAGAATTAGAGCAATCACGATAATTGGAATAAATATCATGGCTAATGTTATGGTATATACTTGCTCTAGAGTAGAATCTTCTAAGATAGATGCTTTCATATTAGCTATTCCAGAATTACGATAATTATAATATGAATTAGTATTAATAATATAGTTAAATAAGTCAAAGAAAGCCTCATTATTATTTTTAACTCTAAATTTATAATCATTCATCATGGTATCTTGATATAGTAATTTTAGATTTTTAAATTTATTATTTTGATAATAAGCATAAATTTCTCTATCTACTACAATCATTCTATCTTTAGCATTTTTAATCATTTTATCTAAACTATTATATTCTTTAATATCAGCTCTAGAGTTGTTTGAAAAATAATTATAAAGTGAATCTCCTTTTAGCATAACAATTTCTTGTCCTTTTAAGCTTTCAAAGGAATTAACAATATGATTATCTTCTTGTCTTCCTAGGACAACATAGTCTTCAATAAAGGTAGATAATGTTTCTAAATACTCATTATTACTATAATTATAGTAATCAAAGTAAACATCTATTTCTCCTTTATCAATAGCTTTTTGTAGTTCTTTTTTAGTATTATATTTTTTATATTTAAAGTTAATATCGGCTAGTCGAGATATACGATTAATATATTCTCCAGCAATTCCTGCTACTTTTCCATTTACTTTTAATTCATATGGAGGATTTTCTACATATCCATATACATAATTCTTTGATACTAGAGATGCTTTTGTTTTGGCGTCTAGTTGGTTCTTTTCAATATAATAGTTTAAATAAGCATCATTATATTCTTTGATATAGTTTGTTTTTCGCCATTTATTATAGTATTTAGTAATAATGGTATTTAGCTTTTTATTAGTATCTGATAATGTTAATACAATTTGTTTTTTCATTTCTGTGAAATAATAATTGATTGAATATTTATTCTTTTCAATTGTATAGTCTAAATACATAATATTAGGTACTACAATCATATTAACTTCATCATTATCTAAAGCTTTGTACAAATCTGTAATTGTGTCATAAGCTTTATATGATAAATTAGTTCCACTTTTTAAGTAAAAGCTTACTTCTTCGATATCTGTTTGTAATACTCCAAAGACGATATTTTGCATCTCATCAATATGATTGATTCTTTGATAAACTTTTCCTACTGCTACATAGTTATCATTAAATAAAAATAAGTCATTTTTAGATAGTTTTTCATCATTATCTAAGATAGATATACGATAACTAGTCGTAGTTGGTTTAGATGTTTTTAAATATGGTATTTTATTAAATTCAATTCCTACTTTGGTTTCAAAGTCTTCTATAAAGTCAAAGATTACTCCTTCTCCATTTATTCCATATAAGGGATAATCATTAATTATTTCAAAGTCATAAGATTTATCTTTGTTTTCTTCTACCCATCTTTTTTCTGTTACTGTTAGGGTTGTTGTTTTGTCTTCTTTATTGTAATATCGATATACAAAAAAGAAAGTTATAGCTGCTATTAAAAGGGGTATTATGATTAATAGTCTTTTCTTCATTTAATTCACCGCTCTATCTCTTGTCCAATTGATACTTTCCTTTGAATGATGTTTATAACCTAAAACTGGATATTCTGTTGTATTAGTATCACTATCAATTATATATTGAATGTCATAATAGGCTTTTTCTTCAGCGGAAAAAGCTTCTAAAGCTTTGTTTCCTTGCTCTCTAGCTGCTCCTGGAGCTAATTCACCTCCAGCTTTAGCATCAATATAGACAATTCTTCCTTGTAATCTAATGTTAATATCAGTAAATGCATCTCCCATTAATTCTTTTACTTTATTTTTTGTTTCTTCTGATATTTTTACTTTTTCAATGCCTTCTAGACGATTTCCATATACAGCACCAGCATCTGATGAGTAAAAGAATTCTTTGGCTATTAATAAAAATGCTACTAATAGTATAAATGCCATTAATGCAACAATTTTCTTTATATTTTTTTTGATAAACTTCATAATATCACATCCTAGTATTTTTATTATACAATAAGTAATATTCTTTTTCAATGTAGAATTAGTTCAATTCTTCCGTTAAAATATCCATAGCTAACTTAGGATTTGCTTTTCCTTTTGTTTCTTTCATAACCTGTCCCATTAAGTATTTTATGGCTCTATCATGTCCATTATGATAGTCATTAACACTATCTGGATTATTTGAAATTATTTCTTTAATTACATTTCTTATTTCAGTATCATCTGTAATATTTTCTATACCTTTTTCTTTGATGATATCTTTAATTGAAGTATCACTTTCCATAACTGTATCTAAAATATCTTTTAGGTTTTTACTTGTTAATGTTTCTTTTTCTAGTAAACTAATTAATTCTAAGAATCTTTCTTTAGTAAGAGTTGTTTCTTTAATATCTTTTTCAGTTCGATTTAGATAAGCTGAAATATCACCTAAAAGTAAATTACTAGCTATTTTATGGTTAGTTTTTTCAGTTAAAAGAGTATTCATATAATCACTTAATGGTCTGTTAGCAACTAGTTTATTAGCATTTAATTCGCTTATTCCAAGCTCCTGATATTTTTTTCGTCTTTCATCTGGTAACATTGGAAGAGTCTCTACTACATTATTTATCATTTCATCTGTTAAAACGACAAAAGGAATATCTGGTTCTGGAAAATATCTATAATCATTTCCAGTTTCTTTTATACGCATTAAAACTGTATCACCTATTTTATCATCAAACCTTCTAGTTTGTGGTTTGAATGTTTCTCCATTATCATATAGCTTTGTTTGTCTTTCTATTTCTTTTTCAACACCTAATTTTGCATTGGAAATAGAGCCAATATTTTTAATTTCGGCTTTTGTTCCAAATGGATCAGTCTCATTCTTACGAATTGAAACGTTAACATCAGCACGCATTGAGCCTTCCTCAATTTTGCAGTCACTGATTTCACCATATGATAATAATTCTCTCAATTTTTCTAGGTATAGTTTTACTTCTTCCCCACTACTTATACATGGTTTAGTAACTATCTCAATAAGTGGTACTCCAGCTCTATTAAAGTCTAGAAGTGTTTTTGTTCCGCGATGAGCACTTTTACAAGTATCTTCTTCAATGTGCATCTCTTCAATATATATTTTTTTACTTTCTCCATTAACATTTATTTCAACATAGCCATCATAACCAATTGGAGTTCTTGCCTGAGTAATTTGATAATTTTTAGGATTGTCAGGATAAAAATAGTTTTTACGATCAAAGTGCATTACTTTTCTTATTTTACAATTAAGGATAGTGGCAGCTTTAATACCTAAGTTAATTACTTCTTCATTTAAGGTTGGAAGAGTTCCTGGATAGCCCAAGTCAATAACATTAGTTAAAGAATTTGCCATTTGACCATAACCATTTGTAGAATTAGAAAATATCTTGGTTTTAGTTTTTAATTCAACATGGACTTCTACACCAATCGTTGGAATATAATTACTCATTATTTTCACCTCCAAATGGTTCTAAATCTAAATTAAGTTCTTTTTCAATAAAACTTGCTAGTTGATAGATTTTAGCTTCTTCAAAAGCATTACCAATAATATGCATACCAATAGGCATATGATTTTTATCAAAACCAACTGGTAAATTTAGGCCAGGTAATCCAGCCATATTTACTGGTATTACTAAAACATCATCCATGAATGATTTTAATGGATCATCCATTGGATCATCTAGGTTATAAGCTGTTGTTGTTGTAGTTGGGCCAATAATTAAATCATAATTTTTAAAGACATTAATAAATTCCTTTTTCATATCATCTCTAATTGATAAGGCTTTATTATAATAGATTTTGGCATTTTCGCCGCTTAGTAAGTATGAACCAACCATTATACGACGTTTAACTTCTTCACCAAAGCCTTCTGCTCTTGTTTCAAAATACAATTCTTGAATATCTTTAGGATTTTCTTTAGAATGGCCATATCTAATACCATCAAATCTGGCTAAATTAGAACTAGCTTCTCCCATAGCAATTATTTGATAAAGAGTCATAGCTTTATCAAGATATTTTACATCAACATAATCAACCTTAGCACCATTCTTTTCTAATACTTTGATAGTATCTTTAATCTTAGAAATTATTTCAGGAGAGACAATATCACTCATTAAGTAGTTAGGTACAGCTATTTTCATACCTTTAATATCTTCTCCTATTAATCTAGTAAAGTCTTCCTCTTTTTTTCTGGCTGAAGTTAGATCTTTTTCATCTTTACCAACAATGGCATTTAAAAGGACAGCATTTTCATAAACATTTTTAGTCAATGGTCCAATTTGATCAAGACTTGAGGCAAAAGCAACTAAGCCATATCTTGATACTCTACCATATGTTGGTTTCATCCCAACAATTCCTGTATAACTTGCTGGTTGTCTAATTGAACCTCCAGTATCACTTCCTAAAGCAAATAAAACATCACGGCAGGAAATAGTTGTAGCAGAACCACCAGATGAACCTCCAGCAATTTTGGTTTTATCCCAAGGATTTTTAGGAGCACCAAAATAACTAGTACGAGAAGATGAACCCATACCAAATTCATCCATATTAGTCTTACCAATAATAATCATATTTTTTTCTTTTAATTTTTCTACTACAGTAGCATCATAAATAGGTACAAAATTATCTAGCATGTGAGAACCACATGTTGTTAGTAATCCTTTAGTTACAATATTATCTTTTACTGCTATTGGAAGACCAAATAATAAGTTATCTACTTCTTTAGATTCTAACTCTTTAGCTTGCTTTATTGCTTCTTCTTTATTTAAAGTAATATAAGCATTATATTCTTTATTATTTTCAATATTTGCAAAGGCTTCTTCTACTAAATCAATTGGCTTAAGCTTTTTACTCTTTAATAATTCATGTATTTCTGTAATACTTTTATTTAAATATTTCATATTAAGCACCCTCCCCATCACTAATTACTACTGGTACTTCAATATAATTGCCTGCATGACGAGGTGCATTTTCAAGCACTTCTTTAGGATTTAACATATCCCCTGCGATATCTTTTCTTAATTCAGCATTAGAATCCCAATTAGCTATTAAGATTTCATCGTCATATCCTTCTACATCATTTATCTTTTCAACTTCATTTAAAAGTTTTTTTAATTCTACTTGATACTTTTTAATTTCCTCCTCAGTTAAGGAAATACGTGCAAGTTCTGCAACATGTAATACTTCTTCTCTTGATAGTTCATCTTTCATTAAAAAAACTCCTTTCATAACATTCATTATTATATCATAATTTCATAAGAAAAGAATGCTTTTCTTGCATTCTCTTTTTATTGTTCTGCGAAACAATTTGTTATTATTAATTGATTGTTCCCTTCTCCTGTTCCCCATTCAAAATCTGAGACTGTTCCAATTATGGTAATTGGTTTTTCTTCTTCAAATGAAGCTATATTCTCTTGATCTTTTACTATTTGGCATACTACATCTAAAGAATACTTATTATCTTCATCTTGATATCCCATGATAATCTTGTGATTTTTTTCATCTACTTTATGGAGAGTAGAAATGATACGGACAAATTTCTTGTAATACTTTTCAAATGATTCTACTTCATGTCCGGTAAACTCAATAGCTAGATCAACATCTTTCATGGTAGTTGGTTCGGTATCATATTTTAAACTCCATAAACCAATTTCTTTATCTCTTCTTCCTTGTAATTGGTGATATTTTATTACTTTATATCCTATTCCATAGTAAGCTTTTGATCCTCCATCATTATAGTTATGAAGTGGTAAAGCAAAAAATGGCCCTTTATTAAAACGTGAGACTGCAATTATATCAATTGATATAGCGACAATAATGATAATAATAACTGTAAAGAAGATATTAATCATTTTTTTAGCTCTAGCAATTTTTTCATCTTCTACATCAGCTTCAACGAATTCTTCATATTCTTCATTTTCTTCATCTTCTGTCGCATTATAAGAATCCATTAATTCTTCTTCTTTTTCTCCTAAATTCATAATAGGGTCTTCACTTTTATTAAATCTTTCGTCAAACATGGCAACATCTCCCTTTTTTATGTTGCCTATTATATCATTTTTTCTTTCTGTTGTAAAGGTTTCATTGAGAAGTACACTTATATTTATTGTTTTCCATGTAATATTTCCAGGCATTAGCATCAAAAGTATTATTATCATCTAAATAATCAAATTGTTTTAGTTTGACATCTTCTCTATTTACATTTTCAATCGTATAGATAATTTGGGCGTTTCCACTGGTTTTAGCTTCATTACAATAAACTGTTCCTGTAATTCCTGGCAAAGAATTTAGTTTTTCTACCATTAAAGTGTAGTATTCACAAGTTTTTTCTTTTGGTTCTGGTTTAGACCATTCATAGGTATTGGTTCTTGTTATTAAAATGCCTTTTTCAATATAGACTTCTTCTGTTTCTATTACACCATCATTGCCATTTTCATTGGTGCAGGTAATAGTCATAGTATCGGCAATCTTCTTTTCTATTTCTTTTATTTCTTCTTCTTTTTTGTTAGCGTTGTGAGCAACATTAGTTGTTATTATTATGACAAGACTAAATATAATTACTATACTAGCTATAATCCATTTCCTATCTTTTTTCATATAATCTCCTTATTTGGCAATTCTCTCTTTCAAATCTTCTTCTGTCCATATTTCAATTCCTAATTGTTGAGCTTTATCAAATTTACTTCCAGGATTTTCTCCTACAATGACTACAGAAGTCTTTTTAGAAACTGAATCTACTGTTTTTCCTCCTAATGACTCAATTATATCTTTAGCTTCATCTCTAGTCATATCTTGTAAGGATCCAGTTAAAACAAAGGTTTTGCCAGAAAAAGATTCATTTTCAATTACTTTTTGTCCTAAATAGTTCATATTTAATCCTAAATCTTTTAATTCTTCTACAATAGCAGTGTTACTAGAATCTTGAAAATAATCAATGATACTTTTGGCTATAATATCTCCAATATCTGGAATAATTACAAGTTCGTCAAATTGAGCATTTTGAAGTTTTTCCATGGTTTCAAACTTGCTTGCTAAAATCTTGGCTGTTTTTTCTCCAACATGTGGAATACCTAGTGCAAATATTAGTCTCTCAAGTGAGTTTTCTTTACTTTTTTCAATGGCTTCTAATAAATTAGTAATAGATTTATCGCCAAAGCCTTCTAGTCTAATTAAATCATTGGCGTGTTCTTGTAAAGAATAAATGTCTGCTATATTACCAATAAAACCAAAATTATAAAAGTCTTCTACAATACGTTCTCCTAGTCCTTCAATATTCATAGCATTTCTTGAGGCAAAGTGGATTAATCCTTCAATATGTCTGGCTGGACATTTACCATTTGGACAATAGTAATCAACTTGGCCTTCTTTTTTTATTAATGGAGTATTACACATTGGACAATTAGTAATCATTTCAAAGTCTTTTTCTTTACCAGTTCTTCTTTCTATTTTTCTTTCTACTACTTCAGGAATAACATCTCCAGCTTTACGAATAGATACAATATCCCCTATTTTTAAATCTTTTTCTTTGACATATTCTTCATTGTGAAGGGTTGCTCTAGAAATAGTGCTTCCAGCTACTATTACTGGTTCTAATACGGCATTAGGGGTTATTTGACCAGTTCTACCTACTGTAAAGATTATATCTGTTAGTTTTGTTAATACTTCTTCAGCTGGAAATTTATAAGCAGTGGCCCATTTTGGGTATTTTGCTGTATAACCTAATCGTTGCTGATCTTTGATATTGTTTACTTTTATTACTACTCCATCAATATCATAAGGAAGGGATGGTCTTTTTTTACCTTTTTCTTCAATGAAATCTAATACTTCTTTGATATTATTTACTAATCTATTATTAGGATTGATTTTAAAGCCTAATTTTCTCATATACTCTATTGCGTCAGAATGAGTTGTTAGACCATAATCTTCTGGATCTGGTAAGTGATAAATGAAGTTATCTAGTTTTCTTTCAGCAGCTATTTTAGAATCTAACTGACGTATGGAACCAGCCGCAGCATTACGACAATTTTGAAGAAGCGGCTCACCTTTGGCTTTTCTTTTTTCATTTATTTCTATTAATGTTTTTTTATTCATGAAGATTTCTCCGCGAACTTCTATATCTACAGGTTCTTTTAATTTTAAAGGTATTACTTTTATGGTTTTAACATTATGAGTAATATCTTCTCCTATTACTCCGTCTCCTCTGGTAGCAGCTCTTACTAGTTTTCCTTTTTCATATAATAACGAAACAGAAAGACCATCTATTTTTAATTCACACATATATTGTGGATTAATTCCTTCTTTTTTTATTTTTTCATCAAAAGAAATTACTTCTGATTCTGAGAATACATCACTTAGAGACATCATAGGTATTTTATGAGTAACTTTTTCAAAACCTTCAATTATTTTTCCTCCAGCATGTTGAGTGGGAGAATCTTCTCTTATCCAGTCTGGATGTAGTTCTTCTATTTCAATTAATTCTCTTAAGTATTTATCATATTCTTGATCTGTTATAGTTGGGTTATCTAAGGTATGATAATTATAATCTGCTTCATTTATAATATCTATTAATTCTATCATTCTTTCTTGCATATAATCACCTTTTTCATTATTAGTATAGCATTTTTTATATCACAAAAAAAGAAGTATCTAAACTTCTTTTTTAGGTTGTTTCATAATCTTTACAATCATAACAGCACCAGCTAAGATAAGAATAATACTAATTCCATATAATAAGAATGGTACTGTCTTTCCTGTATCTGGTATTGCTACTGTTTGATTTGGATTTGATCCTGTGAATGGATTGTCTGGCATATCATCAATGCTTTCTGGTTCCTTAAATGCTTCTACTATTGGTTCTATACTATCAAAGTTATGAATTAGGATTCTATATACATCTTTATCCAAATCAATATTAAATGTTTTGGCTTCTGTTGTTAATCCTAGTATAGTTGTTTTTAGAACTGGATTTTCATCTTCTAATGAATTTAAATAATTTACTTCTACTTCAGCTGTTTCAGGATTATATTCAATTTTTACTCTATCCATTACATAATAGTTACTTTCAGTTGGATTAATCTCAAAAGCCTCTGGATTTACACTTGATGTTGAGGAAAGCATTCTAAGGAAATCTTGTTGATACAAATGATTATAATTAGATGGGTAATTAGTAATCTTATATTTCAAACAAATATCAACTACATAGCTAATATTTTCATCAACCATATCCATATAGTCTAAAAAGACATCTTCAAAATCTTCTTCTACGATACTAAAATTTGTTTTTACAAATAATGTATCCACACTTCCTAACTTTCCTGTTGAATAAGTTGGCTCAAATGTAAAGTCATCTGCTATCAAATCAACTGACTTTATATAATTATATCTAGCATAATCTAGCCAAGATTGTGTTGTTGTCATTGTTGATGTAAGACCATTTCCTTCATCAACATCTAGTGTTATCTTTTCATCTGCCTCATTAATTTGATATAAATTTAAATAAACTCCCTCTACAGAAAAGGTAAAATCTCCATGGGAATAATCCTTTGGCCAAGCTTCTCCTTCGGCATGAACATTTATTGTCATAAATGCTACTACTAGTATTAATAAGATTGATATTCTTTTCTTCATATTATCACCTCTCTATTTTAACTTTAAAATACTTTACATTTTTAGTCAACAATAAAAAGAATAAAACTGTCAATCGTTTTATTCTTTTACATTTTTATTTACATGTTAACTTAATTCCATAAGTGATTTGGATATTCGCCTTTTTCTACCATATCTTTTAGAGCTTTTTTGACACCATCAGCATCTTCTTTATAGGTAACTCCATACCATGTAGAAGTCGTTGATATTACTTTACAGGTTGCATAATTTTCTTCTATGGTTTGGAATAATACGTCTGGGATTAGATATTCACATTTTTCAAGATTATCTTGATTTTTATCTAAAAACTCTTTAAAGTGATCTTCTATATATGTAAATATACTAGGTGTAAATAATAACATATTCATTGATACAGTATCATCTTCTTGTACTTCAAAAGCTGGAATAGTCTCATCTAATGGTGTTGCTATTATTTTACCTGTTGAATTTCTTTCAACTGAACTCTCGATAATTCCTTTTAAATTATCTTGTTCTATTTCACATACTCCTCTTTTAACTGAACCATTTTCCGTAATAGTATTTTTTACTAGGTATCCTACTAAGCCATATGGATATGGTTTCTCATCTATCATTTCTTTTAAATAATTAGCTCCTTTAACAAAAGCATCTCTTCCGTAGAAATCATCTGCATTAATAATCATGAATGGTTCATGAACTTTGTTCTTACAGCAAAGAATAGCATGGGCTGTTCCTAAAGGTTTTACTCTATCAGCAGGCATTTCATAACCAGTTGGTAAATTGTCATTTTTTTGGAAACAATATTCTACTGGAATATGAGGCTCTACTCTAGCTCCTATGGTTTCTTTAAAAATATCATAGTTTTCTTCCTTAATTAGAAAAACAATTTTGGTAAAACCTGCTTGAATGGCGTCATATACAGAATAATCAATAATAAATTCATCGTTTGGTCCTAATGGAGTTATTTGTTTTAATCCTCCAAATCTGCTTCCCATACCGGCAGCTAAAATAACTAAAGTAATATCTTTTTTCATATAATCTCCTTTATCATTTTTTTGATTATTATACCATGATTCTAGGTTATTGGCAATTCTAAGATACTTTCGATAATTTCTTATGATTTTTCATTAATTTTTTAATGCCATGAGGATGTTTAAATGCGACACTGACTAATGTATTGGTAACTTCCACAACTTTTCCTGTTCCAAAGGTTTCATGGTAGACAAAGTCACCTACTTGATAATCTACATCTTCTTCTCTAAACATTTCTCCTGCTTCTACTTTTTTCTCTTCTTCTTTCTTTTCTTCTTCTCCTTTTATTTCTAAAAGACTTGCTGGAATTTCTGCTAAGAAACGGCTTACTGGATTAATCTGTTCTTTTCCAAATAGTGTTCTTCTTCTGGCATTTACTAAATACAAGTGATCTTTGGCTCTTGTAATAGCAACATACATTAGTCGGCGTTCTTCTTCTACATCACTACTTTCCATTAATGAATTCATATGAGGGAAGATTCCTTCTTCTAAACCTACTACAAATACTTCATTAAACTCTAAGCCTTTGACCGAATGAACAGTCATTAAGCTAATTCTATTAGGATCATTTCGATATTCTTCTACATCACTAACTAAGGTAGTTTCTAAAAGAAATTCTTCTAGAGATACTAAACCTTCTTGCTCTTCAAAGTTTTTAGTAATTGATTTAAATTCCTCTAAGTTTTCTAATCTTACTTCTGCTTCTAAAGTTCCTTCACTTTCTAGTTCTTGTTTTAGACCTGAGGCATCTAATACTTTATCTATTAACTCTGTTAGTGTAATGTTTTGTGATACTTCTTTTAATCTTTCTATTAAATTCTTAAATTCTAATTCTTTACCTGACGATATTGCTTCATAAATGCTAGTATCTTCTTGATCGGCTTTTAATGTTAAGTTTTCTATTGTTTTTAAACCAATACCTCTTTTAGGAGTATTAATTACTCTTAATAGAGAAACATTATCTCTAGAATTATGGATTAAACGTAAATAGGCAAGTAAGTCTTTTATTTCTTTTCGTGAATAGAAATTGATACTACCAATAATACGATATGGCAAGTTTTCTTTTAACATTTCTTCTTCTAATACACGAGATTGGGCATTTGTTCTATATAAAACTGCTATATCTTTATAATCTATTCCTTTATTAATTAATTCATTTATTTTATGAACTACAAAGCCCGTTTCATCCTTTTCATTATAAGCTCTATAGTATTGTATTTTTTCTCCTACTCCACGAGCTGTCCATAGATTCTTATCTTTTTTTTGTTTGTTATTTTTTATGACACTATTAGCGGCGTCTAAAATTGTACTAGTTGATCGATAATTCTGTTCTAGAAGAATGACTTTAGCATCTTTATAGTCTTTTTCAAAGTTTAAGATATTTTTATAATTGGCTCCCCTAAAACTATAAATACTTTGGGAGTCATCTCCTACACAGGTAATATTACGATATTTCTCACTTAATAGTTTTGTTAAAATATATTGAGCTTCATTAGTATCTTGATACTCATCAATTAAGATATATTTATATAAATCTTGATATCTTTCTAATACTTCTGGATACTTCTTAAATAATCTGATTGGTAATAATAATAAATCATCAAAGTCTACTGAATTATTTTTATATAGCTTATCTTCATATTTTTTATAGACTTCTTGAATTACTTTCTCATAATCACTTACAGCAAATTTATCATATTCTTCTGGAGATATTCTTTCATTTTTACAACTACTAATCTTATTCCTAATAGCTTTAGGATTATATATTTTGGGATCATAACCCATATCCTTTATTATCTTTTTAACAACTGTTAGGGAATCATCACTATCCATGATGACAAAATTTCGATCATATCCTAATCTTTCATAGTTTTCTCTTAAAAGTTTCAAACCAAAACTATGGAAGGTGGAAACCGTTAATTTCTTTACTTCACTTCCTAGTGTTAAAAAAAGACGATCTTTCATTTCTTTAGCTGCTTTATTGGTAAAAGTAATAGCAAGAATACTATAGGGACTGACTTTTTTTTCTTCAATTAAATATGCTATTTTAGTAGTTAATGTTTTGGTTTTTCCAGCTCCTGCTCCGGCTATTATTAAAAGAGGCCCATCATTATAGAGTACGGCTTCTTTTTGTCTTTCATTTAATTCTTCTAAATTCATACTATCTACTTCCTGTCTTTTTTTATTATAACTTAAAAAGGAATAAAAAAGAAGCATATTATTTCATGCTTCTAAATAATCTATCTAACTCTGTAAATCTTGCTATGTCTCTTTCTTGCTCTCTTCTTTTCATCTCTGCTATACTATTCTTTTCCAAATCTTTAATTGGGTTATTTATTTTCTTATATTGAGCTTCTTCTAATGATTGTTTTTTTCCTTTGACTTTTTCTTGTAACATATGTCGTAATACTTTGTATTCTTCTAAGGTAAAACTATCATCTAAGACTTTTTCTATTAAATATTCTTTTTTAATAGGTTCCTTATTGATTTTTCCATGTACTAAATTTGGAATGTTTGTTGTCTTAAAATTAGATGTTTGTTTTTTCTTACTACCTCGTACAAAATTTGGAATCTTTGTCATCTGATAGTTAGATGATTGTTTTTTAAAATTACCATATACTAAATCAGGTATTTTTGTTGCTTTAAAATTTGTTGGTAATTTTTTAATTTCTTTTACTATTTGAGTTTTCTTATCTGGTTTTTTATAATCTTTTCTTATATATATAAGTATTCCTTTATAAAGTAATAAGAAAATAATCCAAGTAACAAATATAGAACTAGATAATTCCATTAAGGCAGTTGCTTTTTCATCTGAATATATTGAGGTTATAGAAAAGATATCTAGTTTATTACTATCTACTACTGATAAAAGTAGCATTAATAAATAATTCATTAATAGATAAACAATAATGTTTAATCTTTTTATAGCATCACTTGTCTTATAATGAAATAAGCTTAACCAAATAATGATATTGGTTATTACTATTTCTAAAAAATAAAAGGCATAATTTGGGAATAGAAATACTAAGAATAAGTTTTCCATTAAATAATCAAATACTTTATTTAAAGCTTGATGATGATTTAATAATAAAAATAAACATATTATTAGAGAGTATACTATATAGACAATTTTGTTACGTTTTTTTGTTTTTCGATTACTAGTAAAGAGAATAACACCTAATGCTAAGAGAATTCCTATTCCTAGTAGTAATAAATAAGAACTTGTGGTTGTTTCTATTAGTACTCCTAATTTTTGTAAGAATGTTGTCCTACTCATCTTTCTAATCCCCCCTTTTTTATTTTTTATCCTTCGATATTTATTAATTCAGCAATATAGATTGTCTGTGTTGTTGAATCATAATTAGTACAGGTAATTAATGTTAATGTCGTTTTGTCATAATTCCTATAGATTGCTAATTTTCCAACTTTTGGTTGGGTATATATATTAATTATTTGATATTGGTATGTTTTTCCTTTATAGGTAACTCTAGCAATATCTCCATTTTGTAATTGATATAGGTCATTAAAGAAGGCTTTCCAACCTGTACCTGAATGACCTGCTAGTATAAGATTACCTTTATCTACATCTGGATAACTACTTCCATTTACAACCATAATGTTTTTTTCTACATCATTTTCTGTAGATCTTTTATCCATAAATCCTTTTGTTAAGCCAATTTTAGGTATTGATAAGTAACCAATGTATTCATCAGATATTTCATCTGGCAATTGTTCTTCTACTACTTCTTTTGGATGCTCATCCTCTTCAACAATTTCTGCTTCAACATTGTTACTTTCATTTTCACTGTAAAAGACACTAGCCATATAATCATAGACTATAATCTTTTTACTTTCTATATAATTATAGAAAAGAAAGAAACCTCCTATTAATAGAAGTACTGCTCCTATAAAAGCAGTTGTCGTAGGAGATGTTTCTTTATTATATCTTTTGTGCTTTAACATTATATTCAATAAATCCTAATCCTAATCCAATTATACTAATACCTAATATGGCTATGATAATAGATGATACAGCGGATACATCTGTATCGGGAACATATACTTCTTTGGCATTTAAAAAGTTTATTTGATGAGATAAATGATTATCATCAATTGTGAATGATATTTTTTCATTATTTTTCATATAACCAGCTGGTGCAGTTATTTCTTCTACAGTATAAGTATCGTTTGGAAGGTCGGTTATTACATAAGAATTTTCTGTAGTAGTAAAATGAGCTATTTCTACTCCACTGGAATTTTTAACTACTAGTACAGCTCCAGCTAGTTGCTGATTGGTGTTTTGATCTAATTTACTAATATTTACGACAACTTTTTTTGGTGCATTTTCAAAATAAACTGTTAAGGTTTTTTGACTTTCACTAAGCGTAAAGTTTGTAACATTCTTATTAAGTATATATCCATTAGGTGCTTCTGTTTCTTCAATTGTGTATGATCCATAAGCCAAGTTTTTGATAATGTGGGCATTTACTGTTGATACCCAACTTGCTATTACAGTTCCATTTGAGTCTTTCAAAACCATTTTAGCACCGGCAATATTCTGTTTTGTATTTGTATCAGTTTTATTAATACTAACTCTTGTTATATCAATGTTTAATTGAATACTTGAGTTAGCTTTCTTCTCAACTTTTTCAAGTAAAGCTACATTTTGCATATTAGTATTTACTGGCTGATATTCATAAGTAGCGTAACCAGTTGTCATTGCTGTAGCATTTACTTTTATTGTTGCCTCAGTATTATTAATGCTACTTGCTGGAACTTTTACTTTAAAGCTTTCTTCTGGTTTTAATGTAAAGGCTTTAGTATAAGTACTCTCCACTACATCATTAATCAATATTTTAGTTCCTTCTGGAGCATTTTCTAATGTTACTTGATAATCACTAATATTCTTTGTATTAGCTTTTATAGAACTTGATGTGTAATAATTATTTTTTAAAGTCATGGCAGTTCCATTTACTGCTGCTAATTCAATTGAAATATCTTTGATGTTTGATGAAGCATCTTTACGATGTGAATAACCATCATATGCTAATCTTTTAACATGTTGTCTTAACTGATATTCATCTGAACCGGTTTCTTTAAAATTATCTCCAAGATTAGTACTGCCTGATACTAAATCAATAAGCCACCATACAGCAGTTTGGGTAATATAATAGTCCTTATCCTTATCTCCTGTTATGGATTTGTTAGGATATCCATTTTTTAATATATAAGTTACTCCTCCATTTATATACTTACTATTGCTTACTAGTTTTGCTTGAATATTTTGAGCAGTATCCTTATGTCTATTTAAACAATATAAGTATCTACCATCTGTTGTTACTTTATAGGAAAAATTTACACCAGCAATATAACTTTTTGTTTTATATGCTTTTCCTAATTGGATTGTTTCTGAAGCTGCATTTACAGGTATTATCATGGTAGTTATTAAAACAAATGATAGTATAAATGTAACTATTCCTTTTAGATATTTCATATCTAATTCTCCTTCCACTTAAATCGGCTCTATTATATCATTTTTTCTTATTTTTTTCAAGTATTACTTCTTCTTTATCATTTAAAATAGTAGCAATTAGTTATTGCTACTATTTTGATTCAATTGTTTTACTTTTGATTGGACTATTTCTAGATTATTATCTGCTTCCCTTTGTAATTGTCTTTCTAAAATTTGAAATGTATAATTTGTAAATAGTATATTATAATCTTATCGAGTCAAGAACGTTATTATCTATATCATATATCGTTATTTCTTCTTCGGTTAAGATGGCATATGATGGTTTTTCTTTTCCTCTTGGTAAGGAAATACTACCAGGATTAACATAGATACAATCATTTCTTTTTTGAATTAAAGGAATATGGTAATGTCCAAATAATAAGATAGCATTTGCTTGTTGCCAATTCTTTTCGTTATACAAATGACCATGAGTAGCAAATATTAAGGGTTTTTTTGATATTTGTACTAATCCATCCTGAATTGGAAAACTACTCTTTTTAACGTCTTCTTCACTATCACAATTTCCTTTTAGACAAATTAATTTATCTTTTATGCTTATTAGGAATTCTTCTACATATTCTTTATTGTAACTATTTGAAAAACGGTGATAATAGTCGGTATAATAAAGATCTCCTAAAACAATTACTTTTTCACAATCTTTTGATTTTTCTTTGATAAGTGATAAATTGTCTACTATACCATGGATATCTGAAATGATTATATATTTCATTATTATACCTCTATTCTTTCTTTTAATTAGGTTTATTATAACACATTTAATAATAATTCATATATTAATAATTGTAAGGAGAGTTTTATGAAAAAGAATTTATTATTTTATGTGTTGTCTATAGGAGCTATTTGCTTATTGGTTGGTGTTTCATCTTTTAAAATTTATCAAAAAAATCATTATACTTCTACTTATTCTTTAGAAAAAGTTACTTTAGCTGAAGTTGCTCATACTATTTTTTATGCTCCTATGTATGTTGCTTATGAGAAGGGATTTTTTGAAAAAGAGAATATCATTTTAAATATAATTCTTTCTAATGGGGCTGATAAAGTTAGTGCAGCTGTTTTATCAGGAGATGCGGATATTGGTTTTTCTGGAAGTGAAGCTACTATTTATGTCTATAATGGAGGCGAAAAAGACTATTTAAAAACTTTTGCTCAATTAACGCAAAAAGATGGTAGTTTTATTGTTTCTAGAAAAAAGATTAGTCATTTTACCCTAAAAGACTTAATTGGACACAGTATTATTGGTGGTAGAGCTGGAGGTATGCCAGAGATGACTTTGGAATATGCATTAAAACAACATAATCTTGATCCACAAAATGATGTATCTATTGATACTTCTATTAGCTTTGCTGCTATGGGAGGAGCTTTTATAGGAGGTCAAGGAGATTTTGTTACTTTATTTGAACCAACAGCTTCTTTGATAGAAGAACAAGGATATGGCTATGTAGTTGCTAGCGTTGGTGAATTAGGTGGGGTTGTTCCTTATACTTCTTTTTCAGCAAGAAAGAGTTATATAAAAAAACATCCTGATATAATTCAAAACTTTAATAAAGCTATTCAAAAGGGCTTAGACTATGTACATACTCATTCTGACATAGAAGTTGCTAAAGTCATTCAAAATCAATTCCCTGATTCATCTTTAAAGCAATTAGAAGCTGCAATTTACCGATATCGAAGTATTGAAGCATGGCCAGTATCAACTACATTTTCTAGAGAGAGTTTTGATCATTTACAAGATATTATGATTGATTATGGTGAAATAGATAAAAAAGTAGCTTATGATGACTTATTCTATATTATAAAATAAAAAGGATTTAATCCTTTTTATTTAATTCTATTAATTGTTATATTTTTTTCAATAGATTCTATTCTTATTATCTTTTTGCTAGTCCTGTTTTTAAATAAATATCTTCTTCTTTCTTTTTTACTGGGATATGATAGATCTCAGTTAATGATTGTCCAAATTCACTGATATCATCTCCTAAAAAAATGACATATTTTGGTTTAATGAATCTAGCATCTAAAATTATTTCATTGTGCTTAGAATGATAAGTATTATCCTTTTTATCAAATACTTGTTTTGGAGTTATGATAGGAGTTGCTAGATTATAGGAGTTAATAACTTGATGATCATTTGTTTTTCCAATGGTATAAATTGATAAAAATTGTTCATCTTGCATCATAGTAGCAGCATCTTTATTACAAGCTCCTAAAAAACCATCTATAGTTATATCAAATGCTATTCCATAATTAGCACCACAAAATGAATCTGTAGAATCGTTCGAAAAAGTAGTTGAGATAGCATTTTCAAATGACTTATAATTATCTGTCTTAAACCAATAAATAAATTCTGCTCCTCTGCTTGATTCAAACTCCCAAGTTTTAAAAATTAGTGGTTTTAAAATTTCTTCATAACCAAATGCTTTTTGTAGTTCTTCTAAAGATATATTTCCTTCTCTTATTATTGCTAGAGCTTTCTTAATATAATCTAAAGACCTTATTAAGATACTTTGTCCCTGTTCATTATAAAGAAAGCTATAATCAGTTATGGCACTGATTATTCCCTCTTTTATTATTTCTAATAATTCTGTTATCTTTTTAGGATTTGCTTGTTCGATTTTTCTAATCATTTTCTTCACTTTCTCTTTCTAGTAAATTGTAGCATATTTACTTTTTACTGTAAAATTTAGTTTTTTTACTTAACCTTTTTCTTTTTTTTACATAGATTACTTTGAGGAGGCTATATGGATTCAATATTAGAAGTTTGTCATTTAAAAAAATATTATCATTCTAAAAAAAAGGAAATGATGGCTCTAAAAGATATTAGTTTTTCTGTTTATCCAGGAGAGATTCTTTCTATAGTTGGTCCTAGTGGTTGTGGAAAATCTACTATTTTATCTATTTTATGTGGTCTTTTATCTTCTTCTTCTGGAAGAGTGGAATATCCTGTAAATATTAAAATAGCTTATATGTTACAAGAAGATTGTCTTTTACCATTTAAAACAGTTCTTGATAATTGTTTATTGGGATTACAGATTACTCATTCATTGACAGATGAATCCAAGAAATATGTTATTCATTTATTAAATACATATGGCTTAGGAGATGTTCTTCATCACTATCCAAGTCAATTATCTGGAGGAATGAGGCAACGTTGTGCTCTTATTCGAACTCTTGCTTTGAAGCCAGATATCTTACTTTTAGATGAAGCTACTTCGGCGCTAGACTATCAATCTAGTTTAATTATTAGTAATGATATTTATAAAATTATCAAAAAAGAGAAAAAAACAGCCATTATAGTTACTCATGATATTCCATTAGCCATTAGTTTATCTGATAGAATTATTGTTTTATCCAAACATCCAGCAACAGTTAAAAGCACTTATTCTATTTCTTTTGATTCTTCTATGACCCCTGTAGAACGTAGAAGTAATCCAATATTTACATCTTATTATGAAAAAATATGGAGGGATTTAGATGTTACCATATAGTGAAGAACATATATTTTTTTTAAAGAAAACAAGAAAAGAAAAACTATTTATTTTGATTAGTAGAATCCTTATCTTATGTTTCTTTTTAATTATATGGGAATTATTATCTTCTTGCCACATTATTAATACCTTTTTATTTTCATGTCCTAGTCATATTATTAATACTCTTTTTTCCCTATTGCATGACCATTCTTTATTTCAACATATTGGTATTACTCTTTTTGAAATACTTATCAGTTTTGTTCTATCAACAATATTAAGTGTTATTATAGCTTTTTTATTGTGGCGATATCCTAGATTGGCGAAAATAATTGATCCTTTTTTAACTATTTTAAATTCTCTACCAAAAGTTGCTTTAGGTCCACTTATAATTATTTGGGTAGGAGCAGGAATACCCTCTATTATCTTCATGGCTTTATTGATTAGTTTATTCTCTTCTATCCTTTCTATCTATCATGGATTTTTAATGGTTTCTCCGGCAACTATTTCTCTTTTTAAAAGCTTTAAAGCTACTCCATTGCAAACTTTTTATTATTTAGTCTTTCCTAGTTCCTTTGAGACTATTATGGCAACTTTAAAAATAAATATATCTCTTACTTTAACTGGGGTTATTATGGGAGAATTATTAGTATCTAAACAAGGATTAGGATATCTTATAATGTATGGTTCTCAAGTATTTCAACTAGATTTAGTTATTAGTAGCATCTTTTTATTAGGAATAATTTCTTATGGATTGTATTTTGTTATGGAGATATTCTATTCCATTATTAAAAAGTCAAATTACTAGTTATCTATAATTAATGATAAATCATTTTTTACATAGATTATATTAGAATATACAGAGGGGGTTCTATCTATGAAATATAAATGCTGGTCTTTATACCTATTCATTATGATACTTCTTTGTATCATTTTAGGATTAGTTTTCTAGATACTTGTATATTCAAAAAAAAAGAAGGATTATTTCCTTCTTTTAGTATGCTTCTTTATAGATTGAAATGATATCTTCTACGGTTACATCTCTTGGGTTTCCTGGTGTACAAGGATCATTAATAGCTTGGTTTGCGAGAGATGGAATCATTTCTTGAGGGATACCTATTTCCCTTAAAGTTTGTGGTATTCCTAATTTTATGGATAATTCTTTTACGGCTTCTACTACTTTATCTACAGCTTCTTCATCTGATAGATTATTCATATCTAAACCAAAGGCTCTACCCATATTTTTATATAATTCTGGACATACTTGACCATTGAATTTTAATACATGTGGTAATAATAAGGCATTTGCTACTCCATGTGGAGTGTCAAAGAATGCTCCTAGTGAATGAGCCATAGAATGAACAATTCCTAATCCTACATTAGAAAATCCCATACCTGCGATATATTGAGCATATGCCATTTTTTCTATAGCAATTTCATCTTTTTCATTAGCAGCACTTTCTAGGTTCTTATAGATTAGGGCCATTGCATTTATATGAAACATATCAGGAATTAGCCATCCTGCTTTGGTAATATAGCCTTCCATTGCATGTGTTAAGGCATCCATTCCTGTTGATGCTGCTAGAGACTGCGGCATTTTTTGCATTAAATCTGGATCAACTATAGAACAAACTGGAATATCATGAACATCTACACATACCATTTTTTTCATGTTTAATTCATCTGTAATAACATAGTTAATGGTAACTTCAGCAGCTGTTCCCGATGTTGTAGGTAAAGCAATTAAAGGTACTCCTTTATTTCTTGTTTCTACAGCTCCTGCTAAACTTACCACTCCTGAATGTTCTGGATTTGCCATAATAATAGATATAGCTTTGGCTGTATCAATAACACTTCCTCCACCTACTGCCACAATTGCATCTATATTATTCATATGAGCAACTCTTAGACCATCTTGAACATTTTTTACAGTTGGATTTGGTTTAATATCTAAATACTCAAAATAAGTAATTCCAGCATTATCTAATATTTCTGAAACCATTCTTTCAACATTTGCTTCTTTTAATACTTTGTCTGATACCAATAAAATATTTTGATATCCTCTGTTTTTTATTTCATCTACTAGTTTTGTACGTGAACCACGTCCAAAATAAGACGTTTCATTTAAAACCACTCTATTTATCATATTCTAGCCTCCCTATTCTTTTTTATTATATCATATTTGTTGCAAGTCAATAACTTTTTTATAAAAAAAGAAACTCCTTGACAGTTTCTTTTATACTAATTGATCTTGTGATTTTGAATTTAAGCTTAAATCTGCTTTTCTTCCATCTAAATAGGCATAATATCCTGCTGCTGCTATCATAGTTCCATTATCTGTGCAATATTTCATTGGAGGAATTGATAAATCAACCTTTAATTCTTGGCATAAATCTTCTATGGCTTTTCTTAATCCTTTATTAGCTGCTACTCCACCTGCTACAATTACATGTTCTATTTTTTTGTCGATGATGGCTTTTTTTACTTTTGTAGTTATAGATTCAATTGCTACTTTCTGAAATGATGCTGCTAAATCTTCTTGTCGAAGAGGAATACCTCTTTGCTCTTCATTATGAGCAAGATTTATTACAGCACTTTTTAGTCCACTAAAAGAAAAATTATAGCTATCATCTCGTAATGGAACAGGTAATGCATAGGTTTCTCTTCCGGTAGCAGCTAGTTGGTCTATTTTTGGACCTCCAGGATATTCTAATCCTATTACTCTGGCAACCTTATCATAGCATTCACCTATGGCATCATCTAATGTTCCACCTAATTTCTTAAAGTGATAGTGTTTGTCCATTTCTATCAATTCAGTATGACCACCACTTACTACTACGGCTAAAAGAGGAAATGACAATTCTTTCACTAAACTATTTGCATAAATATGTCCTGCAATATGATGAACTGGAATTAATGGTTTATTATAAATAAAAGCTAATGTTTTAGCAGCTTCTAAGCCTATTAATAAAGATCCTATTAAGCCAGGTCCATAAGTTATAGCAATAGCATCTATGTCTTCTATTTTCATATTTGCTTTTTGTAAGCATTCTTCTAATACAATGGTTATATTTTTTACATGATGTCTACTAGCTATTTCTGGAACAACCCCACCAAAATCTTTATGAATATCTATTTGTGAAGATATTATGGTTGCTATTTCTTCTCTCCCATTTTTTACGATAGAAACACTTGTTTCATCACAACTACTTTCTATACCTAAAATAAAAACATCTTTCATAGATATCACACTCATTTCATTCTCATTTTAACATAAAAGACTCTTTTTTTAAAGAGTCTTATTGGCACTTATAACCATTTTTAATATATTCTTCTTTGGTTTTCTTAATGAATTTTTTGGAAGCTTTTTCTCCTTGTCCAAATTCTTTATAGTAAGTAAATGTTACTTCTTTTTCTTTTCTATCTGCAATTGTATCCATTCCAAAAGTAGTAACTCCTAGTTTTATATGGTCTTTGGTACAGGTATCTCCATTTTGACATTCTAATGAATCTAATTGCCACATCATATCTAAATATTTTTCATCTGATATTTTTTCTTTATAAATATAAACTGTTTTATAATATACTATAGCTTTATAATTACTTTTAGTATTGAATGTAAAATCAGCGTATATTTTTGTTGTTCTTATATCATCTTTTTTCTCAAAATAACAGTTTAAGCCTATTTTTGAAGTTCTATAGTCGTTTCTTCCTGTTGTATTCTTATGTCCTCCTATACAACTAGTTATAAAAAATGATACTAATATTAGGATTATTACTGCTGGTATTATTATTTTTATTCTTTTTTTCATCTTTACACCTCTTATTATCATTATATAATCAAAAAATAATTAATTCAAGAAATACTTTTGGTTGTTTTAAATATCAATTATAAATTTCTTATAAATAAAAAATATCAATTAGATTGATATTCTTTTAATTATATTATTTATGAGTCAGACCATTTTCTTTCCATTAGTATTCCATCTTTATCTTTATAATAATTTTTTCTTATAGCTTTTTTAATAAAGCCATTTTTCTCATATAGTCTAATGGCTACTAGATTGTCTTCTTTAACTTCTAGAGTTACGTCTTTTTTGACTCTTTTTAAAAATTCTTTTAATAATAAATTACCTTTTCCACAGTTCCTGTGGATATTATTAATTTCAAATTGATTTATTTCTGCTCTTTCATAAATGTCACTATAGTACAAATATCCTATTATTTCTTCTTGTTCTTTTAATAGTAAGAGTTTTGCATATGGATTATTTGATAATTCTTCTTCTATCCATTTTTTTGAAAAAAAAGACTCATTTAATTCCTTGAGGTTGTCTTTTGTAACTTCTATTATCATAATTTACTTTCTTCGGCTTCTGTTAATTTTAAATAATCTGGATTTACGGCATGTGGATTTATGTTTTCTTTATCTTTGAATCTTTGTACTATTTTTAACATATTAGGAGTGTAGGATGTTACCTTTTCTAGATTATCAAATTCATCATTTGTTATTATTTCTCTGTTTGGATATTTTTGATATTCTTTTTCTAAATCAACTTGCTTTATATGTTGTGGTTTTAATAGTTCATGTTGATTTTCATCATAGATAGCGGCATATACATACCCTCTTCGGGCATTTATCATAGGAATATGTACTACTTGGTTATCACTAGAAATAGCCATTGCCTCTAAAGATGATATTGTAGTTATTGGAATATTTAAGCTCCAAGCATAGACTTTGGCAATTGTTATTCCTATTCTTATTCCTGTAAAGCTACCTGGTCCATTTACCACAATTATTTTATCAATATCTCTTGCTTCTAGTTGGTTATTATTAAACATACTTACTATCTTTGGTAAAGCTACTTCTGATAGACTTTGACCATACTCTTCATGGATGCTATCAATTAATCTATTATCTTCAACGATAGCTGTATATAAATAGCTAGATGATGTATCTATATATAGATATCTCATAAAACTGCCTCACATAACTCTTCATATTTTTTACCATGTGGAATTATTGTAATGATACGTTTATCTTCATCTTCTGAGGAATTTTTAATTTTTATATCTAATCTTTTTTCTGGTAAATAGTCTTCTATCATGTCTGCCCATTCAATAATAGTAATTCCTTTTTTATTGTAGTATTCTTCTAATCCTAAATCTCCTACTTTTCCATCTAGACGATAAACATCCATGTGATATAAAGGTAATTCTCCTGAAGTATATTCTTTTATAATTGTAAATGTTGGAGAGGTTACTTCTTCTTTTACTTCAAGAGCATCTGCAAAACCTTTAGTAAAAACAGTTTTCCCACTACCAAGATCTCCTCTTAAACAAATTACCATATTTGGAAATTTTTCTGATTCTATGTTTTGGGCTAATTCTATAGTCTCACTTTCTGAAAATGTTGTTAATTTGTATTCCATATCTATCACCTATAATTTATTATACCAAAAAAAAAGAGTTATACAACTCTTATCCTATTTTGATTGACGTTTATCTGTATAGTATGTTTAACCTACTATTGAAATATTCTTAATTAAAAGGGTTGGAGAAGCACTAGAGACATTTGTAAAGATTAATTCTTTTCCTATCTCTGCTATATTGGAATATAATTCAAATATAGTAGTTGTCATAATAGCTGGTTCTATTCCAGATATTATTTTTCCATCTTTTATGCGGAAACCAAATACTTGTAAAGAGATACCTCCATTGACACAATTAATTGATGTACCACTGGCTCCCATATAATCTGTTATATAGATACCATCCTTTACTTTTTTTATGATTTCTTCTTCTGATACTTTTCCTGGTAATATATACATATTTCTTGTCTCTATTCCATTATAGCCATTACCTGTTGAATCTATATTTTTAATTTTAGCTTCTTTCACATTATATAGAAATGATAATACTTTTCCTTTCTCTATTATGGTTTTCTTCTTGGTAATAGACCCTTCATCATCAAATAATCGATAACCAGGATAGTTTTTATTTGTAGGATCTTCTATTACTGTTAATTGTTCATTAAATATTTGTTCATTTAGAGCATTTTCCAAGCAAGATACTTTGTTTCTAATACTAGTTGCTGAAAGCATAGTGACTATTTTATCTAAAATGTTTCCAGATACAGATGAATCTAGTACAATATCATATTTTCTTGTTTCTAGTTTTTCTCTAGTACTTTGAATAATTGCTTTCTCTATTATGTTTTCGATAAATTCATCAAACTTTATTTCTTTTTTATTAGTAGTTAAAAGTTTTTTATCAAAACTTACTCTATTCTCTCCATTTTCAATGATTGCTTCTACAATTAAACTACATAAATGCATATCTGTTGAAATGTCTACTCCATTGGAATTAATAATTCTAGTATTTTGATACGTTTCAGAAAAATATGTAGTTAATTTCATTAATGATGGATATTTTTCTTTCCATTTCTTAATTTCTTTTAGTTCTTTTATTTCATTACTAATATCTATTTCTAATGGTTTATTTGGTAAGTGATTCTTTCTTTTTATTAAGTATTCGTCTTGGTATTCTGAATCAGTTTCTTTGGCTTTCATGATAATAGTATCTATAATATCTGCTGATAAATAGTTGCTTCTTGATTTTACTGTTTTATTATTGAACTCTGCTTTTATAGAATAGTTTTTGTCGTCGGTATCTTCATATGAATCGATTCTTCCATCAATAATTTCAACACTACTATTTATAGTATGTTTTTCTGTAATTTGAAGATTCGTAATTCCTTTTTCTTTAGCTAATTCAAAAAATTGTGAATATTCCATTATTCTTTTCCTCCTACAATTATTTTGGATACTTTAATGGTTGGCTGTCCAATAGTTACAGGAATAGTCCCACTTTTACTGCCACAATATCCAGCAGATATTTTTAAATCATCAGATACCATTTCTACATTTTTTAGTATTTCTTTACTATTACCAATTAAGGTTATCCCTTTTAATAATTCTTTTAATTTACCATCTTTAATTAGTCTTGCTGTATCTACTGCAAAGTTGAAATCTCCTGTTGATGGGTTAACACTACCTCCACTCATTCTTTCACAATATACCCCAAGTTTAATGCTTTTTATCATGTCCTCAACTTTATCTGTTCCTGGAGCTAAATAAGTATTACTCATACGAGATGTTGTTGAATAATGATAGTCTTGTCTTCTTCCACAACCATTTATTTTTTGTTTCATTTCTTTACTGTTAAAATGATCAACTAAATAACTTTTCAAGATACCATTTTCTATTAATATGTTTTTTTGAGTAGGATTTCCTTCGTCATCAATGATTGAACTTCCCCAAGCACCTTCTATTGTTCCATCATCTATTAAGGTAACTTTAGGAGATGCAATCTTTTTTCCTAAGTCATCTGAGAAGACTGATAAATGAGGTGCCACTGAAGTTGCTTCTAAACCATGTCCACAAGCTTCGTGAAAGATAACTGCTCCAAAGCCAGGAGCAATTACTACTGGTAGTTCTCCACCCTTAAAATCCTTGGCAGCTAATTTATCTACAGCCGTTTTAGTTGTTTTTTCTATCATGTCCTCTATACTTATTTCATCTAATAGTTCATAGCCTAAACCTTTACCATAATCTACAAATTCGTGAGCTTTTGTTCCATTCTTTTCTGTAAAAATTGTTGCCACTATTCTTGTTAATATTGAATTACCTGTTATTAATAATGAATCTGAATTAGCTATTATGAATTCTTTATCACTTTCAACAATACCAGTTGATACTTGTACTACTTCTTTGGCTTGTTCTCTAGCTATTTTATCTATTTTATATAGTAGTTCTTTCTTTGCTGAGGCTGGAAAAGAAGCATGTGGTATTTGTGCTTTTCTTCTTTTATCAACTAATTCATTTAAAACTACTTTTCTACCTTTTTCTACAGGTATATTTTTTAATAATCTTCTTATTGTTTTCTCAATGTTTTCAGGATCAAAATTGGTAGTTGAAGTATAATAACTCTCATCTTTTTTGATAACTCTAATACCTAATCCTTCTTCATCATTGGTATCTATTGAATCTAATTTAGAATCATTTAAACGGAATATAGTGTTTTTTGTTTTCTCATAATAAATTTCAGCAAAATCAGCTCCCGTTTCTAATGCTACATTAAGATAATTTGTCAATAATTCTTTGTTCATAAAATCACCATCTATATTATACCATAGAAAAAAGGAGATTATTCTCCTATTTTGCTTTCAACAAAAACATATTTTCCGTTATTTTCCTTCTTTAGTAGAACATATACATCCATAGCGTTTTCTATGTATTTATCAATATCAACAGTATATGATGCTTCTCCCATATCTACTTTGAAAGTATCAAGTGGATCTTTGATAGTATAGTTAATAACATCTACTGAACATTGATTATCTTCTGTTTCAAGTACTCTTGTTTGAACTGATTTAGCTACTAATAAGATATTATTATCTATTTGTCTAACTTCTATTAATTTAATAGGAATATTTTTTAGCTTTGGACAAGCACTTGTTCCTTCATTTGCATAAAATCTGAAGTAATACTGTTTTTTTGTTTCTTCCATTAATAATGCATTTTTAAACTTATCACCAGCATTTTCAAAAACTCCTGAATTCAATGTTTTTTTACTATTTTCTGAATCAAGACCAATTATAAATTTTCCTTTTCCAAATACATCTGCAATTTGCTTATCTAATAATTCTTTGTTTATATATCCGTAGGTATAGTCACCTTCATCTTTTGTATTAGTAATATCTTTTTCTTTTACGTTATATCCTGCTATAGAAAATAATTCTATTTTAGAAAAACTATTAGTACCCTTCCTATTTGTATTATATACATATTTTTTTAAAGAATTAAATATATTCAATAATTCATTATTTTCACTTGTTTTCTTATATTTTTTTTCTATTATTAGTTCTTCTATTGATAGATTATCAGATTCATTATTACTAGATGCTTTGTTTTTAATAAAAAAAGCTACCAAACAAAAGATTATTGCCACTAATATACATAAAATTAAAATAATAATTCGTTTTTTATTTTTCATAACATCACCAGACTATATTATATAAGAAAATACTCATATGGTAAATAATTATTTTTAATTATCTATTATATTTTTATAATAATAATAGTTATCATTACTTTTCCTAAAAATGGTATAAATTATCCCTGCATTTTCTAGGTAATCATCAATATTTAATGGAAAATATCTTTCTTGACTACTTACTTGTAATTCACCTATTTTTTTGTTGCAAGCTATGTCTGCACATATATTCATCTTTCTAGTTCCATTTTCTGATTCTGAAGAATCTGGTTTTGCATAAATAGCTTTTGATATAACTAATATATAATCTTTATAATCTCTAGCACTAATCATTTTGATAGGTTCTGATTGTGGTTGTGGATACGCCCATGTTCCATCACCTGTAATACCAAAAAATTTAAAGTAGTATTGACCATTTTTTTCTTCTATAAAATCCGCATGATAATAATTTTCTTTTGTGGTATTTGATAACTCTCCATTATTTAAATAATTCCATCCACTCTTTTGAGAAAATTGAATATCATTATTACCAAATAGCTCCTTTATGGAATAGTTTAATTTTTCCTTATTGATATATCCGTAAGTGTATTTATCTTCTTTTTTATCTACAATTATGTCTTCATCTTTTATATTATAAAATACTGCATATGATATTAAAGTATTTGATACTTTTTCTATTGCATCAATACTATAATAATAAATAAAAGGACCTTTTAAAGAATTATATTTATATGTTAATTTTTCATCAATTATGCTTAATTCTTTATAATTACTATCTTCTAATAAAGTATTAAGTAACTCTTTAGTCTCTTTTCGTAATGTTGCATCATCTTTTATTTTTTCAGATTTTACTTCTACTGACTCCTCTGGATTTTCTAAAACCTCTTTTGTGACAGTTTCTTTTTTTGATTTTCCTATTATTACTATAACGGATATTAATACTATACTAATTATTAGAGTACTTGCTATTAATAGTTTTCTTTTCATATTATCACCAAAATCATTATATAAAAAAAAGATTATTTAGTAAATAATCTTTTAAAACAAAAAAAAATTCTACGCAACTTCCTATTTTCGCATACACTATCGTCGGCGTTTAGTGGCTTAACTTCTGTGTTCGGGATGGGAACAGGTGTACCTCACTAGCTATTGTTACGTAGAAAATATAGAGAAATAATTCTCTGAAAACTAAGATATTGTGTTCATCAAATTATTAAATTATGATTAAATCCTCGATCTATTAGTACTGGTCAACTC
>CACZFH010000007.1 GCA_902780395.1 uncultured Erysipelotrichaceae bacterium | reverse complement strand
TTCCTCCTTATAACTGCATAGAAACATGTAATATTATACTATAATCAGACTTAATTCCGTTATTTAATTAAAAACGGACATCCAAATAAAAATTAACGAAAAGGAAAAGTAAAAGTACTTATATCTTGATTTTATTTATCCTTATGGTATAATTTTTGTATACCTTGCTTCCATGGCGAAATTGGTAGACGCGGCAGACTCAAAATCTGCTTCTAGCGATAGAGTTCCGGTTCAAGTCCGGATGGAAGCACCATAATTAAGAAAAAAGCTCGAATTGTTATGATTCGAGTTTTATTATTTGATAGTTGTTTCTTTTTTTTTCATGTGTTATACTTTTTTAGAATAGGAGATACAAAAATGCATAAAATATATATAGTATAAGATATATTGGAACATTTTTATCTAAAATTATTCATATGTATATACTCATGTTCTATTTATTTTAGTGAGAATTATGCAAGAAGTTAATGTTATTTGATTATTTGTAATTGGTTTACACTTATGTGTAAAGAAAGAAATTATTTCTATTTTACTTAGTTTATGTGAATCAAATTCAATTGAAATTAGGGCTTTTGAAAC
The DNA here is from genome assembly GCA_902780395.1 of uncultured Erysipelotrichaceae bacterium. Taxonomy (GTDB): domain Bacteria; phylum Bacillota_I; class Bacilli_A; order RF39; family UBA660; genus UBA3789. The sequence goes on along the minus strand of CACZFH010000007.1, from coordinate 54,507 downwards.
TATTAAACCAAATGATTTTCAAAACTTATTTGGTATTAAAGTAATATATACTGGTTTTTTTATGAATATAATTTATAAATTTAATTATTTTTAATTTTTGTATTGATTTAATGTTATTTTGTGGCTATAATGATATTGAACATAGTAGGAAAGGTGGCATAATTAATCAATATATAGGCAAGTGGTGATTGAATGAAAAATGAAGTAGCAATGACAGCCGAGAAGATCTATAAAAGGGAATTATATAAGAAAATAGTTAAGATATCTTTTTTACTTTTATTAATTCTTATTTCGATAATCTATTTGGTTTTATATATTGTATATGAGGGTGGACGATTTACTGTTTCTCTGGATCAGAATTTAGCAAATCGAAAGAATGTCTTTTTATCAGAAAGTGGAAAAGCTTCTGGAAGGGCATGGAAGTTGAGTGCTGAAACTATTGATTATATGGATAATATATCTGTTAATTGGATTCCAGATGATATTGATACAGAAAGCGTTGGATCTCATAATGGGAATAATTATATTGCTTATACGTTCTATGTAATAAATGCTGGTAATGAAACAGTACATTATTGGTATGAGATGGATATAGATGATACGATTCTTAATGTTGATGAAGCAATTCGAGTTATGATTATTCGAAATGGGGAGCGTACTATTTATGCCAAAAAAAGTAAAGTTACTGGTGGGGCTGAGGAAGGAACTAAAACGTTTGCATCTGACTCAATAGCGGTGTTGGAACAACGAAGGGACTTTAAACCAAAAGCTAAAGATCGATACACGGTTGTTATTTGGATTGAGGGTGATGATCCTGAATGCAAGAACGATTTACTAGGTGGAGAGATAAAACTACATATGGACTTTACGGAAGAACATATTAAATTAAAAAATAACAAATAAGGAGTATGGGGAAAATGACAAGAAATGAATCAAAGAAAAATAGGAAAAGAAGAAGAAAAATATTAGTAGCGTTAATTATGATTTTGCTGTTGATAGCTACATTAGGAACAGCAACATATGCATGGTTCACAGCTAATAGAACAGTTACTGTAGAAAGTATTGATGTTAATGTTAGTACTTCTCAAGGTTTACAGATTTCAACAGATGCTGTAAATTGGAAGTCAATTGTTACTAATGCTGATATTACAGGAGCTACTTGGTCAGGAGTACGTAACCAATTACCTAGTGGAACGAATATGATTGTTCCAGTATCTACAATTGGTGAGGTTAATAGTACTACAGGATACATGAAAATGTTCCGTGGAACAGTTGAAGCAAATTTAACAACTGGTACAAACGTGTTGATAGCTGAGGAATCACAAGAAGTTAATGGATCTTCAGGAGATTTTATAGCATTTGATTTATTCTTCCAATCTTCTCAAGCTCAAACTGTTTATTTAACTTCTAATTCTAGCGTTGTTGCTAGTGGAACTGATAAAGGTATTCAAAATGCTGCTCGTGTTGCTTTCATTAAAGAAGGTAGTGTAGCTTATGGATCTCCTGCTTCTAGTGCTTATGCTTTAAAAGGAGCTGAAAGTAGATTCTTCTGGGAGCCAAACTATGATGTTCATACTGCTTCTGGAGTTGCGAATGCTTCTAACGTTTATGGAATTGACGTTGGTCAAACTGGAGGTTCTAAACTTACTTATAAAGGTGTTAAGGCTGAAATCTTAGCTGCTGATAATGTTGCTTTAAATAGTACAAGTAATAGCTTCTTTGGTGATATAACTACTGTTGGAAGTGTAGCAGCTGGTATTCCAGAAAGTACTTATTTAAGTGCATTTGATGTTGCTGAAGGTGTTACTAAAATTAGAATTTATATGTGGATTGAAGGTCAAGATGTTGACTGTGAAGACCATGCATCTGGTAGTGCATTAACTTATAATTTACAATTTAGCATTGATTCTGGTGCTTAATAATAATACATAAGTATTAAAAGCCTTCCTGATAGAAGGCTTTTTATTCTATGAGGTGATAATATGGACGATAAAGTGTTAAATGAAATTCAAAATTTGGGGGACGATGATTTACTTGTTCTATATCATAAAATAATGGAACATTTAGATTATTTACGCTCTTGTCTAATAGATACTTCAGTGGATGTAGAAGGTGGTGAAATTACTAATGAGTAGTTTAGATAGTTGCACTATCCTTAAATCGATGGAAATAGATCATAATCATATTGATTCTTTTGTTATGGAAACTGAAGAAGGAACTAAGAGAACAAAAGAAAAGTTTTATCATGAGGCAGCAGAAAATCGAAATTCATATGTTAATAAGCAGCAAGATTTATTTGATCAGTATTTAGGGTCTGTGCGTAATGAGATTACTAGGCGTTATTCTAAATTAATGCCTGTAGATAAGACAAGTGAATATGAGGGTGAGCTTGAAGAAGTAGGAAAACTATTGTTCTTTATTAAGTTGAATTCGGATATTTCAGATACATTTAAAACTGATTTAGATTTTATTATTTCTTCTATTAAGGAGGAAACTTCTTTGGAAGAGTTAAATAGTTGTATTCAAAGATTTCTAGATGCTTTTAAAGAAATGGGTTTATCTCTTACTTTAGATGATTTTAAGTATACTATGTTTACTGAAAAATATATGAGTTCTTTTTTAGAAAATTCTGATTCTAATCATATGCATGATGTTTTTGATAAAATCTTTTTTATGTGTCCTGATATAAAATTGCAGTTAAAAATGAATTTAATGTTTATTACTCAGAAATATGCCAAAGAGTTAGCAGAATATGTTTCTACAAGGAAATTGAAGTTATTTCAAGAAAATGGGATAACTGAAAATGACTTAGTTTCAAGGTATACTTCTCTTCGTTTTGATATTGGTAATAAAATTGCTATGGATGAGTATTATAATACACAACTATTTTTAAGTGGTAAGAAAAAAATAGCTGATTTTTTAGAAAATGCTCCAGCTAGGGTTAAAAACTACGATATGTTTGCTATTACTGGTATTTATGCTTCTTTAGATGAAGAAGAAAAAAGCAGTTATAACTCAGCTATGATGGGCTTATATGTTACTTTGAATGAATTGAAGAAATACTATCATTATGAGTTTATGATTAAAGATTTAGTTGAGAAATATAAAGGGAAAGATAGTGCTAAGACTTCTTATTTAAATAAGAAAAAGGAAATTGAAAAAGAAGAGAAAAATCGTCAGGGTATTTATAAAGAGTATTTAAAGGCTAATGGTATTGGTTTTTTAGCTAAAAAGAGTGATGATAAGATAAATCAAAGTATGTTAAAAATGAATGAACAAGTTAGAAAATTAGATTCTTTATATCAAGAACTACAGGATTTAGAAATTTCTTATCAATTATCTAGTATTAGTGAATCTGCTAGTATTTATGATTTATTTATTGCTTCTTTAAAATCTTTCTCATATTTAGAAAAATCTTTTTCTAGTGATGATTTTAGTGAAAAGACTTTAGAAGAAAATATAAATGATTTATTTAGATTTTTATATAATCCTAATAATGCTTTCTTAAGAGAAATTAATATTTTTGCTGATTATAATGTTACGGATATTTTAGCTGATAAATATAAATTATTAAAATTGAATGTTACTAGTGATATGATTAGTGCTGAGACAATTGATTCTACTATGGAGAGTGTTTCTTTCATTAATTTAATCCAAAATATTGAGCGTAGTAACACTAGTATTCATCGTATTGATGTTATTTGTAAAATGCATGAAATTATAGGCGAAGCACCTGATGATAGTGTTATTTAAAAGTATGGTATTTAATAAATTGGGAATACTATTATTAAAAATTATTCATAATATTGATAAAAAAACTTTTATAGTTTTTTTTTCTATGCTATAATGTAAAGTGAGAATAGAATGGATTGGTGGTGACAAGGGTGAAAAAAGTGAAGGATATCTTAAAGTATGTTGCGACTGGCTTTTTGGTATTATTAGTTTTACTATGTGTTTATACTTTTATTGTTACTGATTTATTGAAGAAGGATTATGTTAATGTTTTTGGTTATACTTATTTTGTTGTTGCTACTGGTAGTATGTCAGGAACAATTGAAGTGGATGATGTTATCTTTGTTAAGATAACAAAAGATGTTAAAACCAATGAAATTATTACTTATAAGAATAAAGATGGAGATATTATTACTCATCGTTTGGTAAATAAGAATGGAAATACTTATATTACTAAAGGTGATGTGAATAATGCAGTAGATGATGCTATTACTAGAGATCAAATTATTGGTAAAGTTAAGTTCATTATTTCACCTAGTTTTATATTGAAAACGATTGCTATTTTCTTAATTGTATTTATTCTATTAGCACTTGTTAATTTTGATAATATTATTAAGAAGTTTGTGGTAAAAGAAACTAAGGCTCCGGTTAAAATACCAGATGCTATCTTTGAAAGCCCTAAGCCTGTAGTTGAAGATACTTCTACTGGATTAACAGTTACTATTGCTATTGAAGAGATGGAAAAATTAAAGAGATCTCATGAAAAAGAATTAGAAAATGAAGTAGAGGTATTAGATTTTGATGAATATATGGTTGAAGAACCTGATAAAAAGAAAAAAAGAGAAGCTGTTGAAAAAGAAACCATTGATTTGGTAGTATCTATTTTGAAATGTAAAAACAAAAATGTTGCAAAAGCGAGAATGAACAAGAAATGGTTGGCTAAATATCAATATGTTTATAGATTATGTCATTTATTATTATTAAATAATGTGGAACAATTATTGGATGATATTTCAAGCCCTAAGTTTACAGAAATATATGATTATGATTTGAATCGTGTTGGATTAACGGAGATTATTAGAAATCGTGTGTTTGATATGCCTATTTATGTGTTCTTGAGGTTGTTAACTTATTCTATTTTATATAATGATGATGAGATGTTTGATGGTATTTATAAAATATTAAGATATAAAGTAATGTTTGATAAAGACAATTTGTTCCGTCAAATTCAAAAGTCAGATAAAAATGCAATTAAACAAGTAAAAACATTGATATCTTTTATGCAGAAAGTATCTAATAAATTTGATAATAAAAATGTATTTGAATTAGATAAAATTGAAAGAATGGCTAAAATTGAAAATTATTAATTAGGAAGTGAGAGCAGTGAAAAAGAATTTTAATATCAGTACAAAAATCTATCTTTATTTTGCTGCTCTTTTTATTTTGGCTGTTGCTTCTTTTGGAATTTATTCTTTTATAACAAGCGTTTATACATTAGCAGATCCAGATGGATGGGATGGTTATACAGTAGCAACTAGTTTTTCTTTAGGAAATGGTACTAAAGAGAATCCTTATATTATTAAAGATGCATCTGAATATATGTATTTTAAACAATTAATTGAGGGAGACAATTCTTTTGCTTATAGTAATTTGTATTATTCTTTAGGAAATGATATTGATTTTAATCAGAATGCTATTAAACCAATTGGTGTTATAGAAGGGGAAGAAGAAAGAATATTTGCTGGTCATTTTGATGGGGCTGGCTATGCTCTTAAGAATTTTAAGATTGTTGAACCTGTTGTTTTTTCTGAGGAATCTTATTATTCTTTATTTACAAAGACAAAAGATGCTTCTATTGAAAGATTAACGGTTGATAATTATCGGATTGAAGTAGAAGATAGTGAAATTAAAATTGTTGTTTCGCCTTTTATTGGTATTAATGAGGTTACCGATACAGAATCTGGCGAGACTCTTTCTGTTTTTCAGAATATTATTTTACTTAATTATAATATTGATTTTTCTAAAGTAACTACTGCTGATAATTATATTTATGCATTTATGGGTGATGCCAATCATAGTAAAGTTCATAATGTTTATTTGGATGGTGAAATTACAAGTAATTTAGAGAATCAAACATTAACTTTCTTTGGGGGAGAAGAATTACCTGAGATTACTAATTTTGTTAATCATATTACATTAATTAATAGTTCTACAGATTTAGAGAATATTGATATTCCTAACTATTTCTATTATCATGATGATCATTATTATCAACAAGAGGATGTTATTACTGATGAAGCTCTACTTGCTAAATTGAATGAAAATATGGAAAGCCCTTTTTATTGGGATTATGTTGATAATCATTTTGTTTTACGTATTTTTGAAGAAAAAGTAGAAGATGTACCGGTAGAGTCTAAGAGCTTTAATTTTTCTATTAGAAAGGCTGCTTCTATTACTTTACATGATACTGGATATAGTGGGACTTCTCTTTATTTAAATGATTTAACTAGTGATTATAATCATTATTTAGGAATGAATTATACTTTTTCTGCTGATTCAACTATTCCTGATGGGCAAAATCATAATTTATATGGTGATACTAATTTAGCAAAAGTTTATATGGTTTATGATAGTCATGATGTAAATGACAATACTATTTATGGACAAGTAAGTAATACGGAAGCTTATGATAAGATTTATTATTATAAATATTATCCAATTGTAGATGGTAAAGTTACTTTTACTTTGATTGATAATCCTTGGGCTAAGAGACCTACAGGAAAAGCTTTTAATGGTTGGGTTACTGATTATCCTAATGCAGTAATTCAATTAGATATGGATTATTATGAAAGAACAGTTACTATTCCAGCAAGTGCTGGAGAGACTATTTCGATTGAATTTAAAACTTCTTGGACTGATGCTACTACGGTAACGTCTACTAGTTTTACTAATTTAAAAAATAGAGGAATGGAAGAATATCCTAATGAAGAGGAACGTATTTATGAGGATATGTCCGGTTATTATGTTCAAAAAACTCTTGCACGTTATAGTTATTTTCCAAATGATGTTGATTGCTATCAAACAAATGGACAGTATATTACTCCAGGAACTCGTTGTACAACTCGTGGTGGATGTACTTATTTAACACTTAATGATACTTCTGATTATATTCAGGGTACTACTTATTATGAATTAACTTTCCCAAATCCTCCTGATGCTGTTGTTAGGATGCATACACCAAGCTATACTTTGGTTATTACACCTTATTTTGCAAGTGATAAAATTGTTGCTGGTAATTATCAAAGAGTAACGGTTTATAATGGTGGAAGTGTTGAAGGGTTATATGATGGTAATGGTAATTTGATGCATGGTAATTGCAGCGGTACTTGTAATTATTATAAGTTACTTCAATATTATGATGAATACGGAAACGTTAATTATGCACAAGGTACTACTCAATATTATTACTTAGTTACTAGAGATACTAATATTATGATTTTAAGTGGAACTCATGATGGTTTTTCTATTACCAAACCTGTTACGATTACAGGTATTAATGGAAATAATAATACAGGTGGAACTATTCGTTTATCATGGGATAGTATGGTTGCTAATGCTGATGCTAGAATTGAACATCTTAATATAACGACAGATACATCAGCAAGTGCTTCTTTAACTTCAAGTAGTAGTTATGTTAGTACCAATGCCCTTGTTGGAAATTATTTTAATTTTAAAGTAGGTAGAGGAATTTCTCAAGCTAGTAATAGATGGATGAAAGGTGTTTGGGGTGGTACTTTTAGAACTTCTTCATTTACAAAAGGTTCGGCTAGTGATCCTTATCATTTTTCGTTGATTATTGAAAGTGGAAAATATAATAATATTTATCAATATGAATCTACAGGAGCAAGAGGTACTTTGTATGTTTACTCTAAAACATATTTAGGTTGTGATATTGATAGAGCACTTAATGATAATGATAATTTGAATGTTTATTATTCTTTCCAAGGGCATGGTGGTACTGTTACAGTACGAGGTAATGATAATACTTCTAAGTTATATGATATCTATGTTAGAAGTGGTAGTTTTGGAACTAGTAAGAATGGATTATATTCTGGTATTTATGTAGGTGGTCGTGGTGCGACAATTTATGGATATCGTCGAATTACAGTTGAAGGTGGATATATTTATAACATCATTGGTGGATTAGGTTCTGTTCAAGCTACTCAAGATCTTAATAGTGTTGATATTAATGTAAAAGGTGGAAGTGTTGATGTAATTTTTGCTTCTTCGGGATCTGGAGCTACTTATGGAAATCGTGTTGTTAATGCCACTGGTGGAGTTGTTAATAATAATATCTTTGGTGGTAGTAATGGTTCTACAATTACTAATAGTAGTTCGGATACTGGTGTTTTATATGGTGATACCTTTATTTATGTTGGTGGTAATTGTAAAGTAGGTGGAGCAGCAAATGCTTTGTTTGGAGCAGAAATTGGATCTGTCTTTGGAGTTGGTAATGGTAATACTAATAAAGATGGGTTAGGTGCTGCCGATAATTCTAATGTCATTATCGATGGTCAAGCTGAAATAGCAGGGAACGTTTATGGTGGAGGAAATTATGGTTCTGTTGGGGCTCAAAGTTCTTCTAATACGTCAACTACTAATATTCAATTATTAGGTGGAACTATCAATGGAAATGTCTATGGTGGTGGAAATAATAATGGTAGTGGTAGTACTTCTGTTACTTCAACAGTTAATATTACTATGACTAATGGAGTGGTTAAAGGTTCTGTTTATGGTGGAAGTAATAGTAGTGGTATTATTTATGGATCTGTTAATGTTAACATTAATGGTGGCGAAATTGATAATGATGTCTACGGTGGTGGTGAAGGTGGTTACACCAGCAATAATAGTGTTTATACCCGTGGTACATTTGTACGTAATAATGTTGATGTTACTATTTCAAGCGGTTTAATTAAAGGTTCTGTTTATGGTGGTTCTGCTTATGGTACGGTTAATGCTGCTAACTATACAACTACAACAGCTGGTGGAACTACAAGTGTTACCATTGAAGGTGGTACGATTCAAAATAGTGTCTTTGGTGGTGGTAAAGGATCTTCTAGTTATACACCAAGAGTGGTTGGTAATGTTACTGTTACTGTTGATGGTGGTACGATTGGAACTGTTTATGGTGGAAATGATGCTGCAGGACAACCTAGTGGTTCAGATATCGTTTATTTGAATGGTGGTACGATTGGTAATGCCTATGGTGGAGGTAATAATACTGGTCAAAATACTACGGATATTCGTTTACAAGGTTCTACTATTACGGGTAATCTATATGGTGGATCTAACGTAATAGGAAATGTAACAACTTCTAATGTTACGGTTACTTCAGGTAGTGTTACAGATATATATGGTGGAAATAACGAAGATGGAAGAACAGCTACTACTCATGTAGATGTTAGTGGTGGAACAATCACTGGAGATATCTATGGTGGTGGAAATGAAGCTGATTCTACTAATTCTTATGTCAATGTTACAGGAGTTACTGTTAATGATGTTTACGGTGGTGGAAAAGAAGCTGGACTTACTAATTCTCATGTAACGATTACTAATTCTACTGCTGGTAATGTATTTGGTGGTTCTAATGTTAGTGGAGATGTTACTACTAGTGATGTGGATATTACTGGATCACAATTAACTGCTTTATATGGTGGAAATAATCAAGGTGGTACAACTGGAACAACTAATGTTGATGCTACTACTTCTACTATTACGAATGTGTTTGGTGGAGGAGATAATGCAGGAGCTACTACATCTTATGTAACGATTCATAGTGGTACTATTGATAATGTCTATGGTGGAGGAAATGAAGCTGGTCTTACGACTTCTCATGTTACCATTTTAAATGGTACAGTTGGAAATGTATTTGGTGGTTCTAATGAATCTGGTGATATAGCTACTTCTAATGTTAATATCGGTAGTAATACAACAACACCAATGATTTCTAATGTTTATGGTGGTAACAACTTTGGTGGAATAACTACTAATGCTAATATTACAACTACTTCTGGTACGATTGGAACTATCTATGGTGGTGGTAAAAGTGCAGGTGTTGGGTCAACCAATGTTTCTGTAACTAATACAACAGCTACTGATATTTATGGTGGTGGAGATGCTGCTGGAGTTAGTACTAATACACTTCTAGATATAAATTCTTCTACTGTAATTAATAATATTTATGGTGGAGGAAATGAAGGAGTTGTTGATGGAAGTACATTAGTATATGTTACTGATAGTCATATTCAAGGAAATGCTTTTGCTGGTGGTAATGGTAGTACAGCCGTTGTTGCTGGTAATTCTACTATTACAATTGATGGATCTTCTGAAATTGGAACAGCAACAAGTGTGGCTCCTAATGATGGTTGTGTCTTTGGTTCAGGAAATGCAGCTTCTACTGGTTTAGCAGCTAATGGTGGGGCTATTGCTAAAGTTAATATTGTTGGTGGAAAGATTCATGGAAATGTTTATGGTGGACCAAAAATGGCTGTTGTTTATGGTATTACAGAAACGAATATCGGAACTAGTGCTGTTAATTTAAATGGATTAGTTGAAGATGATATTGTTATTTCTGGTACTGTTTTTGGTGGAGGTGAAAGTAATGCCTCTGGAAGTACTACTTATGACTGGACATTTATTTCGGTAACAGAAGGTATTACTGTTAATATTGATGGTTCTGGTTATGAATCTCATTCTCATGATTTCGTTATTAATGGTAGTATCTTTGGTAGTGGTAATGCATCTAGTTCTTCTGGAACTTCTAATGTTAATGTTAAGAATTTAGGTACTTTTGCTCATCCTAATGTTTGTATTTCTATTCAAAGAGCAAATAATCTAGTAATAGATTCTTCGGTTATAGAATTATATGGTACAACAGACCGTACTAATGAGTATTCTGATATTGATTATTCTCTTAATATTATTGATCATTTGATTTTAAAGAATAATTCTACTTTAATGATGCATCATAATGCTAACTTATTAAAGGAATTTTATAGTGGTGTTGATACTAATAATGGGTTAGTACCAGCTACTGTAAATATTGATGATGATAATGGAACTGTTACTAAAAATGTTGATAATCGTATTTATATGATTCCTGGTCAAAACTTAAATGTTACGGTTAATCAGGCGGCTACTTCTTATGGTAGAGTAACAGGTATGACATTCTTTGGAATGTATCAAGCATTTGATAATGGTACTTATCGTTTTGGTTTATATGATCCGGCTTTTTCTTATGGAGATAGTGGTAATGCTTCTTTAGAAATTATTGGTGGTAGTTATGTAGTTGGTTTACGTAATGTTAATCATGATATTACTAAAGACGGTTTCTATTCAAATCAATTAGATGAAGAGACTTTTACTTCTATTGAAACATACTATATTGATCCTAGCCCTATTGGAGAAACTGGTTATCGTTGGATTATTGGATTTGAAGCTATTAATTATGAATTTACTTTAACTGCTTCTAAGTATTCTTCTTTAGGTACTTATGAATTACAATTAATTGATTTTGCTGATGGAGATACAACTTTTACTGTTTTAGGATTTGATAGTAGTGGTTTAAATCCTGATGTTAGTTTGATTGACTCTAACTTAGTACCAAGAATTGGCCAAACTCCAGAAGAGGCTAATAGTGTTTTAGGTTTATCTATGAAAGCTGAAACTCAAGAGTGGATGAGTTATGGAGTTACTAAATTGATTAGTGATGGAGATGGAGATACTTTAGGAGATGATTATTATCATACTGATAGTAGAGCGGTTGCTCCGTCATTGATGTTTTATTTGTACCATACTAAGAATATTGATTTACAAGCTAATTTAGGTACAGTTGTTTTGACTCTACAAGCGGCTGTTCCTATTAATGCTATTGATTATGATATAACATTTATTACTGTTACTATTAATTTAGTTGCTAGAAAGTATAATGATGGAGATAGTTATGATGCTTCTATTACTTATGATAGAAAGTATGAAATGCCTTCTTCTACTATGGTTAATATTACTAATCAAAGTCAGTTTACAGCTTATTTTTCGATGATTTTATCTAGTCCAACATTTGAAAGTGTTTATGGACGTAATAATGATTATTATCATGTTATTACTAGTGATCATGTTTTACCATTAAATACAATGATTACAATGTTAGATTTTGGTGCTAATGATGATAGACCTAATTATTATTATTTTAGAGTTACACAAGCTGTGTATGATGATTCTGTTCAACAAATGAATCAATATAATGAGGTTTCTTATCGACTGGATCAGTTTATATTAATGGATAGTACTAGTACTAATAATACATATGATGATAGTATTGCTAATCAATTATATTATGATTCGGATAGTCATTTTGCTGATGAGGAATTTATCTTTATCTTTGACTTTAAAGAGACGACTACTACAGGTGATCATTTAAATAATAATATTTTATTTGAATTGCGTGATAATGAGGATCGTACTAAATTAGGTGTTTTAGGTATTCGTGAAGATTTGATGGTTTATAATACTTATGAAAGTAGTAATGTTGTTTTGAATCAAACTATTCAAGATACAGATTCTTATTTGTATTATAATATTGCTGATGAATTTTCATATGCTACAGAAATTCAATATAATGAAACAGAAAACCGTGAATCTGTTATTGATACAAATTATGAATCAAGTAGTATGGGTCTTAATGTTATATTCTTAGATATGAATGATGATCCAGTTAGTTCAAGTTTATTAATTGGTACAAGTATCTTTGTAGGTAATCAAGAATACTTTGCTGATGGTGATGGTATCTTTAGAATTAAACTATCTAATAAAGTATCTAATTTGAATCGTAATATGAGAATTGTTGCTAATAAGAATTTACCAGCTGGACAGTATAAAGTTCGATATGTGTTATTTGCTTCTGACGATGGTCTTCATAATTCGCATCAAGAAAACTCAGTTACTCAACAATTTAATGTAACGGTTGTTAGTGCTGATAACTCAATTACTGTTGATTGTGATGATTTGGCGAAAGTTGTTAATGGTGAAACTGGTTTGAATTTAGCTGGTTCTAGAATTAATACTTATGATGTAAAATATGAGTCACAATTGACAAATCCAAACTTTAGGGTTGAAATTTATAAGAGAAAGGTTACTTCTATTGATGCTATAGAGTATGATTCGGTTCCATTTAGTCAATTATTTACCAATAATTTGACTGTTGTTAGTGGAAATGAAGTAAGCTTTACAATGAGTGATGATGAGGAATCTTTAGATTTCCAATTACAAAGTAGTTTAACAAGTGGTACTTATAAAGTTGTCTTTAAATTATATGATGGAAATCAATTAATTGATGAAGAAATTAAATATGTTATTGTTAAGAAAAATTTAACATAATAAGTTTGAAATTCTTTTATAAGTATGATAATATTAGGATGGTGATAGTAGATGAAAAAATTTGGACGGTTGGTTTGGTCTATCTTTGAAGTAATTATTATCGTTTATGTTATTGCTATTACTGCATTTATTCTATGTCGTAATAAATATGGATATACGCAGTTTGGGGATTATACATTTGATAATGTTAGTTTAATTGATGAGAGAAATATGACTGTAGCAAAAAAAGGTGATTTATTAGTTATTAAGAATAGTAATGACTTTAAAGTGGGAGATGTTATTTACTATTATGCTGCTTATAATGAAACTTATGTTGTTCGTAGTGATGTTATTTTAAAAATTGATGATGATGGTTATACTTCTTTATTTACGATTAAACATGGAGACGATGAAATTACTGTTGTTGATACTCGTATCATTGGAAAATATACTAGTACTTATAAAGGATTAGGAGCATTTTTGGATGTTGTTGAGAGTCGAGTAGGTTTCTTATTCTTAGTGTTATTACCTATTATGATTGTCTTTATTTATCAAGTATATGAATTTGTAATGATTATTCGTTATGAAAGAGTAGATGAAGATGAAAATGATGATGATGAGGTAAAAAAGAAAGTAGAAACTAAGAAGGAAGTAAAAGAAGAGAAGATAGTAACTAAGGATGACAAAGAAAAAGAAGAAATTATATAAAAAATTTCAAAAGGATTATTTTAAATAATCCTTTTTCTATGTTATAATGATATTATAGGAGATTATATGGATACAGAGAAACGTGAAAAAAAATATATTATTATTGTGTTAATTCTAATAGTAGTTTGTTTTTTGTATTTAGGATCAAAGAATACTTATACGGCATTTGAGTCTGAGATTGATGCTAATGCAAGTACTAAGACAGCAGGAATTCATTTGAGCATAAATGGAGTGGATGTTGTTGAAAATAATGATAGTACTCTTAATAATCAAATTATATTAGATAATACTACATGGGTTTCTACTCATACAAGAGAAGCAAAGTTATCTCCTGGTAGTACTGGAACAATTAGTTTGGAATTAGATCCTGCTGGTAGTGAAGTAGCTATTCTTTATGAATTTCGCTTTGTTGATAAAGTTATTGATGAAGATAAATTATTGAATTTTAGTAATATTACTTCTGATGATGATACTTTTATTAGAACAGGAGTTGATACTTATTCTGGTATTATCTCTTTGACAGATATTGCTAATGGTAAGAAGATTCATATTAGTGTAGGTTTTTTCTTTGATTATTTAACCGATATTGAAGGAATTACTGAAGATAGTCAAGCTTATGATGATTTATTTGAAATCCATTTTCATGGATTACAGTACCAAGGAGAAACTTTAACCCCTTATTCTGGTTAGTAAAGGAGAAATATGGAAACATTAAGAAGAAAATTACAAGAAACACCATATATGAAAGAAAAGATTCGTTTTCTTCTTTTTGCGTTGATTTTATTTTTAGTTTTCTTTTTAGCTAAATATTTATTAGGAATGGCCTTTGCTAGATATGAGGTAAGGGCTATGATTAATTCCAATATTGATAAAGCTTTATATATTTTTGAAGATGAAAAATTATCTTTTAATTTAGATTCTGATGGTATTATTCCTAGTAATGATCCTTATGTTTATAAGTTTAGTGTATCTAATTTTAATACAACTAAGGAAAGTGATGTGGATATCTCTTATACGATTCAGGTGCGGACTACTACGAATTTACCAATTACAATAAGTATGTATCGAAATGAGTTACATACGGCAGTAGGAGCAACTAATATTTTTAATGGTGGTGCTCAGACAAGGCAAGATGCTGATTCAGCTTGGTATCGTTTATATACTTCAGGGTCTACTTATCAGATGGCTTATACAAGTCATGTGACAGATATTTATACAATGGTTATTAACTATCCAGCTACCTATGCTAATAACCCAGTTTATGCAAATTCTATTGAAAGTATTGAAGTTACTATTAATTCTCAACAAATAATATAGGAGGAATACTATGATGAAATTTATTAGAGAACATCGGATTGCTAGTATGATTATTTTAGTATTATTATTAGTATTCTTTCTAGCAACTGTTGTTTTTGGACGATATATTAAAAATATTGTTAATGAATTTATTTTAGAAACAAAAGCTTTCTATTTTAATAGTAGTATTTTAGCAGTTAATGGAAAAAACTTTTCTATTACTAATTGGGATGGAGTTAATTCTTATCCTTTGACAATTGATTTAAATAACCGTAAAAGTGATACTCGTTATACAACTACAGATATCGATTATGATATCTATGTTAGTTGTCCAAGTACAGTAACTTGTACTCTTAGTGATACAGAAGGGGTTTTACATCCTGAAGATACTAGTGACACTTATACTATTACGGTAACACCTCTTCAGAATTTCTATGAGGGGGACACAGTGGTTGTTAATACTTGGGTAGTTTCTTCTTCTCCTTATGCAAAGACTATGTCGGCTACTTATACCATTGGTGTTGAGAAGAGTGACTTTTCTTATGAAATTGTTGATAGTGTTAACTCTAAGTATTTGCTTATTAATTTTACTAATGCTATTTCTTACTATGAGGTAGAGCAAGCTTTTGGTAATTATTCACAAGGTGATCAAGTTTCTTTAGATGATTATAGTAATTTGAGTGATACAGATAAAGCTAAGTGCTTTTCAGCTATAGTTACTGTTCAATATGATCCAACTATTTTGTTTGTTGATATGACTGATAAGTTATTCTTATCACGGCTTAATACAAATTATGAGGAACAAACGATAGGTGGATTCCAATATGTCAAAAAGTTTTCTTTTAAGGTAAATGCTAGTTCTAGTAACTCAATTCTTTTTTATAAAAATGATGTTACACAAAATTATACATATCCAATAGTCAACAATTCATCTATTATTACAGTTTCTGTAATTTCTGCAAATTAAGATATTTTTTTGACTAGTTCTATGTTATAATTTATACGATAGGGTAGGTGATTTTTTATGAACAATTTAATTACAATTTTTATGAATTATAAAATAAATCGCCTTGTAGCATATGCAAAGTTTATGACTGAAAATCAAGATGATTTTATTCAGTCTGTTTTTCATGAGTATTTTCAAACTTATGTAGATAATTATTACTATCATGTTTTTCATACAATTGATGATGATGAAGAATATTCTATTGACAACTTAAAAAAAGAATTGAAGGGTATTATGGAAGAAATGCTTTATGATTATCGTTCTTATGAATTACTTGTTAGTAATGAGGAATATAAAGAACATTGTCAAAAAATCAGAGATTTAAATCCTATCTGTTTTGAAATAATTAAGATTGATTCATTATCATTTGATTCTAAAGAAGATGTTAGTGAAAAGATTAATGCTTTTTTAGATGAAAATGAGATTCTTAATAAGCTGGTAAAAGATCGTAGAAATAAACTTATTTCTTTGGTTCGTGAAACATATCAAAATTCTTTAAAATTATTGAATTATGAAGATAATTATTATCAAATAGAAGAGTATAAATTTGAGGGTAAAGAAGATAAAGTATTTTATAAACTTATACCTTCTATTAAGGCTTTGGATGTTTATCGTACTACTACGATTTATAAAGTATATCAACATAAAGATTTAAGTCGTTTAAAAATTCGTTGTTTGATTCAAAAAGTATCCTTTTTCTTATTAAAAAGTGTATTGGAAAAGAAGAAGATTCCTTTAATTTTTATTGAATTTCCTGATTCAGTTATTCATAGAGGGAAAATCGATGATGAGATATTTGATTTAATTGATAATCCTTTATTTCGTCGTTATGTTATTATCTGTGTTTCTTTTCCTACTTATCAAGCTCAGGAAGGTGCTTTTGTGGAGGATTATCATTTTGCCTGTATACAAGATTTTTCTCATATCAGTGATGTCTATCAAAAAACAGATAGTATCCGTCAAGAAGGGGTATTCCGTTATTTAGTTGTTAGTGATTGCAAATACACTAATAGGGAATATTTCTTAGGTTATCATAGTGATTCTATGGAAGTTTTAGTATTTGAGGAGGAGTAATATGAATACCTTTGTTCGATTTTTATATGAATTCATGTCTGTATTTTTCCGTGGAATCGGTATGATTGTTGGAGGATTCTTTAAAGGAATTATACAAATATTTAGTGTACAAGAATATTTATATGTTATTGAGTTTTATCGAAAAGATTTAAATGTTGCTGAATGGGTACTTGTTGTGATTGCTGTTTTAGTTATGTTCTTTGTACTAGCTTTAATTGTTTTAATAATTGGATTCTTTGTTAAAAAATATATTAAGTTTAGAAAAACTTTAGTTGAACAAGAATCTATGTTAAATGAGATTGGAGAATTAAACAGAGAAGTTGCTTCTTTGGTACAAGAAAAAGAGAAGATTTTAGCAATGAAAGTTTCTCAATTAGGATTAAAACCTGGAGAAGAAGCTACTGTTACTTCAGAAGAAACAGAAAGTACGGATAATTTAGATGGTGATTTAGATAACTATCGTTTCAGTAAACTTCATGCAATTGATTTGCAGTTTAGAGATTATAAAGTTCAACAATATGGTAATACTTTTACTTTAGAAGAATTAGTTGAATCATTTAGAAATTTCTGTGCTTCTAAATTAAGACTTTATTATACGACGAATATGATTCGATTATTTATTTCAGGATTATCTGCTACTAAGTTAGTTATCTTACAAGGTATTTCTGGTACTGGTAAAACTTCTTTGGCTTATGCTTGGGGTAAATTTATTAAGAATGATGCAATTATTGCTTCTGTTCAACCTTCTTGGAGAGATCGTACCGAGTTATTTGGTTATTTCAATGAATTTACTAAGAAATTTAATGAAACAGAAGTATTAAAGGGACTTTATTTGGCTAATTATACAGATGATGTATATGTTACTGTACTAGATGAGATGAATATTGCTCGTGTTGAGTATTATTTTGCTGAAATGTTATCTATTTTGGAAATGCCTTCTCGTGATGAATGGATTATTGAGTTAGTTCCTAGTTCTTGGGACACCGATCCAAAGTTATTGAAGAATGGTAAATTACAGATTCCTGGTAATATGTGGTATATTGGTACAATTAATAATGATGACTCAACGTTTGCTGTTACTGATAAAGTGTATGACCGTGCTATGCCAATTGATATTAATGATAAAGGGCAAGTATTTGAACCGGTTGATACAGAAGCTATGAATATAAATAGTTCTTATTTGGAAGGTTTATTTGCTGAAGCTAAAAGTAAATATCCATTAACTTCTGAAATGGAAGGTAAAATTAATGATATGGATGATTATGTTATTAAACATTTCCGTATTGCTTTTGGTAACCGTATTGTTAAACAGATGAGAGATTTTGTAGCAACTTATATAGCTTGTGGTGGTACTGAAGTTGATGGAGTAGATTATTATATTGCTCGTAAAATCTTACGTAAATTTGAACAATTAAACTTAGCTTATATTCGTGATGAAATAGATCCATTTATTGAATTTTTGGATAAGAGTTTTGGAAAAGAAAACTTTAATGAATGTAAGGAATATTTATTAAGACTTAAGAAATTAGTTTAATAGGAGGTGATTTCAATGGATCAAGAAGAGGTATTAGATGATGATGAGTTATTTCTTCATAATTTGAATTCCACATTATTTGTAAAAAAAGATTATGATATGAAAGAATTTGATTATGGGTGGCTTGATCTTATTGAAGATTGCCTTCCTTATATTGATAATATTATTCGTAATCCTAAGAGATTTATTATAAATGAAGAAGAGATTGTTAAAGTTGAGTTGGCTAGAAAAGTTACTGTTGAATCAGTTATTCATCTTACGCAACATACCAATCTAATTCAAGATATTGATAAGGATGGCGATGTTAAACCATCTAAGATTTTGAATATTAATAAAGAAGAAAGTATGGATACTTATGAAAATCGTTTTATTCATACCCTTTTAAATAATCTACGTTTGTTCTTTGAAATGAGAGTTTCTAATACATCTGGATCAAGCTATTGTTTGGATAAGAATTTATTAAAGTATGAGGCTAATACCAAAGTTTATGGGGAAGATTTAAAAATAAGTATTGATGTTAGTGATGTTACTAAGAATATTCAAGAACATAGTGGAGATAGGGGAGAAATGACTTATGCTGAAAGAATTCGGAAGGTAAAAACGCAAATTGATGGATTCTTCGGCAGTGAATTAATGCAGATATTAAGTAAACTTCATTTTGAACCAGTTCATAGTCCTATTAAAAAGACAAATGTTATTTTGAAAAATCCTAATTTTAGAAAAGCAGAAGAGTTATGGAATTTTATTCAAGCATTTGAAAGTAAAGATAAAAAAGAAAAAGAGAAAAGAGAATTTTTTGATAAAGGTATTTTGAAAAATGAATATGATCAAGCATTCTTAATGGCTTTTATTGCTAATAAGAATTTTATTAGTAGTAGTCAAGCTACTACGGAATCTAATATTATTAATCAAATGATTCAAAGATTGGTTGAGAATTTATTAGATACAGATCCAGATTTAACAGAGGATAAAATACAAGAAGCTTTTTTGAAACAGATTAAAAATATCAAAGAAAGAAATGAAAATCGTTCTAAACGGATTTATGGAGTATTGGAAGATCGATTAGAGAGAGAAGAAAAATCATTGAATGATGTATTGAATCACTTACGAAAAGAGGCATGAAGGTGAAAAAAATATTTGACAATAAATTATTTCAGTTTGCAATGGGATTAGTTCGTTTTATCTTGGGGGCTATTATTCTTTTCTATGTTGTATTTGTTGTTTTACAAAGATTTAGTGGTAATAAAAGTGTTATGGGATATCGTTTATTTACTGTTGCAACGGGATCGATGTCAGGTGTTTATGAGATAAATGATGTTATTGCTGTACAAGATTGTGATACTAATACACTAAAAGTAGGAGATGACATTGCTTATCAAGGTAATCGTGGGGGCTTAGAAGGTATGCTTATTACCCACCGTATTATAAAGATTGAAGTTGGAGAAGATGGCAAAAAGATTTTTACAACGAAAGGTGTAAATGCACCAGTTGCAGATCCGGTAATTAGTGAAAAACAAGTATTAGGAAAAGTTGTTGGGATTGTACCTCTAATATCTTTATTAAATCATGTTGTAAAGAGTCAGTTAGGATTTTTCTTATTAATCTTTTGTCCTTTGGTACTGATTATTGTGTTAGAAGTTTTACAAACAATAACTGACATTCAATTAGAAAAAAATGAGATTAAAGAGATAAAAAAAGAAAAGAGTGAAGTTGAACAATCCACAGTTCTTGTGGAAAAAAATAAAGAAGAAGAAGTTCCTTCAGATAAAGAAGAAATCGAAGAAGTTGTAGAAAAAAAGGTATTTGATGAAGAAATAATATAAAGGAAGGGTCTATGAAAAAGCAAATTACTAAAGAACAATTAGAAAGCTTTCGTAAAAGCTTGAATAAGAGAAAATACTTTAGTATCTTATTAGCACTTTTTACTTTGGGTGTTAATATTTTTGCATGGTTTGCTTTTTCAGCTAATGCAGGATTGGAATTAGATGCTACGGTAGCAGCTTGGGATGTAGAATTTAAAGATAATACTGGTGTTATTGCTAGAGATATTGTGGTGGAAGTTACAAAAATGAAGCCAGGAATGCCAGATTTTAACAAAACTATTGAGATTGAGTCTAATAGTGATGTTTCTGCAAACTTTTCTTATGATGTATTGAGCCTTTCAATACTGGGACATACAATTAATTTGACTAATATTCAAGATGTAGAAGATTACTTGGAGAATTATTATCCTTTTTCAGTAACGTTTGATGCCAGTAGTTATGTTTTGTCTCCTACTGATAGTGTTACTTTTGAGGTGAATATTGTATGGCCTTATGATTCGCAAACACCAAAATATTATCAACAGAATGAAGTATATGATTATAATGAATCATTTTATTACTATTTAAAATCTGGTACTACTTATACAGAAACACCTATTGCTAATCAAGCAGCTTTTAATACTCAAAGAAATAATTTGTATTTAATAAAAGATGATGCTGATAGTTTCTTTGGAATGCAGTGTGCTCAATATGAAGCAACTTCTGGACAAGCTTGTTTGGTTATGAATATGCGTTTATTAGTAGAACAAGTTCATTAAAAACCGATTTCGGTTTTTTTTAGCAAAAAAAAAAGATCTTAGGAAGATCTTTGAGTAAAGTGGATACTTACAATAATATTGGTATTTTCATGGTCTTCATCAATGGCATATTCAGTATCCGCTTGATTATTCATATTATTGGTTGCACTGTCATTCCAAGTAAAATAGACTGTTATTGTAGTATCTGAGGTGTTTTTAGTTATGTTTCCTGTGATAGTAGTATTTCCTCCTGAAAAGGTTTGAACAGCTCCTGTTCCTATCTTGTAACCAGTAAAGGTTAAATCGGTTAGAGGAGTATTTTCATCAACTTCACTTTCTATTTCATAATTAAAGTCTACATCTACATCTTCGGCATTTATTACAACTTCAAAGTGTCCAGTAGAACCAGGAGCAATAACTCCGGATTTTATATATTGATTTGAATCTATTGTTGGAATAATACTATTTGTTAGAGTTGATTTGTTATTGATATTCTCATTATTTACTTTGATATTCCAACTGGCTATGGTTGCTTGCATTCCTGCTGATACTTGTTTTCGGTATTTTGCATACGATGATTGGAATAAATAAAATAGTGAGAATGTTACAATTACTATAAATATTATCAGAAAACGGATATCTTTCTTCTTCATAGTATCACCTATTATCATTTTAACATAAGATTTTCTTTTTTAGTAGTTTTTTTTCTTTCTTATGTTAATATATTATTAGGTGGTAGTATGGAATTGGAAAATCAGTTTCGTTATTTAGTTGGAGGATACTATGGAGTTGGGATAATGGATGAGTATCCGTTAAAAGTTTACATGATGAAAGAAATAGAAGAATATATTAAAGCCGTAGTTAAGGAAAATCCAATTCCTAATTTTGATTATGTAAAAGAAGCTAAAAAAATAAAAGAAGAATTATCTGATAAAACAAAATTACAAGATGCTTTAATTGTTCTTAATCTAATGAAAGGTCCTATGGATTTAGTTTTTATGATTAAGAATAGATTGAAGAGTTTAAACAAATGATTAACAATTATATTCTTTTATTGTATTAATTATCTTATTTTATTATAATAGCTTTTAAGAGGTGTCATGTATGGGGTTATTAGGTTGGTTTTTATATATGTTTTTTGGCATAGTATTTTTTTTAATAGTATTAGGTTTGAATCATAAATATAAACTTACAAAACTAGAAAAGATGATAATATCCATATTCTTGTTGCTAGTTATATCTGGTATGATGAAAAGATTTATTTTTTCTTATACTGAACAGATCTTTTTTATATTTGTATTTATGTTTTTTATTGATTTAATCTATCATAGTTATTTCTTAGAAAGAGATTTTTTTGATAAAAGTGAACAAAATGTTTATTATTACTCAGTATTAGTTATTATTGGTTTTATACTTAATCAAGAATTTATCAATCGAGTTGATCAAGTTTTTTTATCAGGAAAAGATTTTCGTATTATTATATGGTTTTTACTATTTATATTTTTCTATTTCTTTTTTAAGAATAGAAATATTTTACAAAATACTGTTTCAAAAACTGATCATTTGATTAGTAGGGAAATGGTGCTTGTTCAATATGTTAAATTGAAAGATCGATATTATGATGATTTACATTGTGATGAAAAAGAAATTTCTAATTTGTTATTAGCAATTATGATTTTGGAAAATCAGCGAAGGGGAAGAGTACTAAGAAAATTTGATTATTTTACTTTTCGCTTGAATGGTGGAAAAAAGAAATTAGGAATTATGCAGGTAGAAAGTAAACAATTTATAACAGATCAGGAAAGTATTGAAATCGTTTATAAAAAATTAGATAAATTATTTCATAAAGATGGAAAAACTAAGAAGAAAATAAAAGTAGAAGAAGTGATTGAAAAATATAGTAAGGAAGATGCATCTAAAATACAAGATATATTTGACATCATTAGAAAATTCTAGTTTTCTTTCTTCTTTTTTTGTGATATATTTTTTATGAAGGTAGGGAATGTTTTATGAAAAAAAAGTATTGTTTTTTATTCATTCTAGTTTGTTTATTATGTACTGCTTGTAATGGTACAGTTACTAGAGAACTTAGACATGCTGGTTTTAATGTTGGTAATAAGTTTGCTTGTGCTAGATTTTATCCACAGGGAAAAGAAAAAACGGCTCGTGAGAAAATTCTTTATTTAACAGGAACACATATTATTAACAGTGAGGGTAAGATATATGAAATATCTATGGGGCAACCTTATGCTAATAATGAACAATGTAAAGAGGCAGAAACTACATTAAGAGTAAAAGCTATTTTGGATGATAGTATTATTAAAGCGACTGATGGAAAGTATTATTATTTAATGTCTCAAA
Organism: uncultured Erysipelotrichaceae bacterium; assembly: GCA_902780395.1. Taxonomy (GTDB): domain Bacteria; phylum Bacillota_I; class Bacilli_A; order RF39; family UBA660; genus UBA3789. The sequence continues at coordinate 30,822 of CACZFH010000007.1, read as the reverse complement.
ATAATGTTAATAGCTATTCCGAAATTCCTGAAACGGATAATTCCTATTTGATTTATGATATTTTATTAAAAGATGAAGATGTTGTAAAAGTTATAACGGCTGATAGAAGTACAGGTCTTTATTATATATTGAAAACAGATGGTAATATTTATGGTAATGAAGTAATTAGTATTGATAGAAATTCTCCTCCTCAATTAGTTAGTACTAAAATTGTTTATTCTAAATCTGATTATGGTTCTAGAATTGTCGATTTTAATTATGCTGGTGATTCTATTAATACATTTCTTAAGACAGAAGAAACAGTTTATCGTATGGTAGTAACCAATGGCGATGAGTGTAAAAAATATGCTGATATTTCTTGTACTTATGAAATGAAAGAAGAGCCTATTTTTTCTAAGTATAATGATAGAATAATTGTTTATAATGGTTCTTTGTTAATTACTGATTATCAGATGACTTTTTCAGTAGCATCTTAGGGAGAATTTATGATTATATATATATTATTTTTTTACTTAATTATTTTGATATTAGTAGGTGGTTTTAAAAAGGCTTTTTCCTCACCTTCGAAAAAAGCGATTGATGCAAAACATGTTAATCAAAATTCTTATCAGAAATATGCTAAGTTTTATGGAGAATATGTTCCTAATGATCAAGATTTTGATTGGAAATTGAATCAGATTTTTAATCTTATTTCACATAATAAAATAACAGATATTAAGAAGATTGCAGAAATGAGTTTATGTGGTGTACCGGAGTGTATTCTAAAGATACGATATTTAAAGAATAAAAGATATATAGGAGATTATTATATTGATACGGTTAATTTACAATTATTACCTTGTAGTGAAGAAGATCAATTGTTGTTAGAGAAATATAAACCATTTGTATATGGTAGTCATTTACAAATTAATGAAATTGCTAATGTTATTAATAATCCAAATTATTTAACTATTAAAGAATTACGAGAAAAAGTATATCAAGATATTAAATATTTGTATGATAAAGGATTAATTAATGGAATAAAGTTAGATACAATAGATCGTCAAATTCTTTATTATTCTGTTGAAAAGAGAAAGGTAGATACTGATATAGAATCTGTTCATTGTCCAAATTGTGGAGCTTTAAATGATGTAGATATTCGTGGAAAAACTCGTTGTGGTTATTGTCAAAGTATTATTCGAGGAAGAAAGTCTATTGATGAAGGTATTTAGTACCTTTTTTCTTTTATAATTATATGTTATACTATGTTGGAAATGGGGTGTACTATGTTACTTGCAAATGATTGGGAAGATTATGAATGTATTGATGCTTCTTTAGGAGAAAAATATGAAAGATGGGGAAATATATATTTACTAAGACCAGATCCACAAGTTATTTGGGATTTGGGAGATCTTTCTTTAAAATATAAAGGGAAAATAGATGCTGTTTATCATCGAAGTAATAAAGGGGGAGGTTCTTGGGAAAATCTTCGAACGGTACCTGGTTCTTGGATGATTCATTATAAGAATTTATCTTTTCATATTAAACAGATGGGATTTAAACATACTGGGTTATTTCCAGAACAAGCTATTAATTGGAATTTTATGATAAATAAAATAAAAAATAGTAATAGAGATATTAAAGTATTAAATTTATTTGCTTATACAGGTGGAGCAAGTGTTGCTTGTCTTTCAGCAGGAGCATATGTTACTCATGTTGATTCTTCTAAAGGAATGGTTGATTGGTGTAAAGAAAATGTTAACTCTTCGGGATATCAAGGAGATCATGTTCGTTATATTGTAGATGATGTAGTTAAATTTGTTGAAAGAGAAATACGTCGGGGTAAACATTATGATGCTATTATTATGGATCCTCCTAGTTATGGAAGAGGAGCTAATGGAGAAGTATGGGATATTGAGAAAGATTTAGCTCATTTAGTTAGTCTTTGTACTGAATTATTATCTGATAAGCCATTATTCTTTTTAATTAATTCTTATACTACTGGTTTATCTCCTATGGTATTAGAAAATATTTTAAAATTGACAGTTCAAAAACATACTAAAGGAATTATTTCTAGTGGGGAAGTAGGATTGCCTATTACGAAACAGTCACTAGTGTTGCCATGTGGTATTTATGGAAGATGGGAGTCTTATGAATAAGTTAAATGTATTATATGAGGATAATCATATTATTGTGGTTGAAAAACCTTATAATGTACTAAGCCAGGGAGATAGTACTGGTGATTTATCTTTGTTAGATATGGTAAAACAGTATATAAAAGAAAAGTATCATAAACCAGGAAATGTATATCTTGGTTTGGTTCATCGTTTAGATCGGCCAGTTGGTGGTATTATGGTTTTTGCTAGAAGTAGTAAGGCTGCTAGTCGTTTATGTAAAAGTTTTAATGAGCATAAAGTGGTTAAAAAGTATTTAGCAATTGTTCATGGAAAACTTGAAAAAGAAAAAGACGAATGGATAGATTATATAGAAAAGGGTTCTGATGGAAATAGTATTATTTCTTCTAATGGAAAAAAAGCAATTTTAGAATATGAAGTATTAGATTATAATGAAGAATATGATTGTAGTTTAGTATCTATTATGTTAAAGACTGGTCGACATCATCAAATTAGAGTACAATTTGCTTCTAGGGGTCATTATTTATTAGGAGATCAGAGATATGGAGTGCTTGATAATCAACAAATATGTTTATTTGCCTATCAATTGACATTTATACATCCTGTAACAAAAGAGGAGTTATCATTCCAATTGTATCCTATGAAAAAAGGATATTGGACAAGATTTACATTGTAAAGAAAGTGTATATAAAATAAAATGTTTGCAATTGGAATTTTTTTTTGTTATCATAGATATAGATTATAGAATAAAGGGAGTAGATAAAATGAGTAATTTTGATTTATCGTGGTTTACAACTGTACCTGGAATGTTTATTACAGGAGGTTTGTGCCTATTATTAATTGCATTTATTATTTTACTTATTACGGGTAAAAAATCTAAGAAAGAGAAAAAGAAACAGGAAAGTGAAGCTGCTTCTACTACTAATGCAGCACCAGCACCAGCTCCTGTTACACCTGACGTAGCACAACCTGCTGCACCAGCTATGACTATGCCAGAAGCTAATCAAATTGCTGCCAATCCGATGGTTATGCCTACACCTGTTGAGAGTGTTCCTGCAATGCCTGAAGCAGCACCAATGATTGATCCAATGGCAGTTCAACAACAAGTTGCACCTGTTGTTGATCCTTATGTGGCACCTGTCGCAACTCCAGAAGTTGCACCTGTTATGCCTGAAGTTCCTGTAGCACCTGTTGAAATGCCAGTTGAGACACCTGTTCAACCAGTTGCTCCAGCAATGCCAACGGAAATTCCAGTAATGCCTGCAGCACCTGTTGAAATGCCAGTTGAGACACCAGTTCAACCAGTTGCTCCAATGGGAATGCCTGCTGAGGCTCCTATGGCAGCTCCAACAGAAGTATTGTCTAGCCCTGTTGAAGTTGCACCAGTAGAGGTTACTCCTGTGGCACCTCAAATTGCATCTTCAGAACCAGTGATGGTACAACCAACTATGACTGCTCCTGAGGCTCCAGCACCTGTAATTTATGGTGGGGCTAGTCCAGCAGTAACTGATATAAATGTAAATCCAGAACCTAGTCATCAAATTTATGGTGGGGCAGATCCATTACAAAATACTCAAACAATGCCTTCTGTTGCACCACAACCAGTTCAATCACAACCAACTGATCCAGTTATGATGACACCTAATATGGGTGAAGTTGCTCCTGTTCAGCCAGTAGCACCAGTTCAACCAATGGGTCCTGTGCAATAAGATTTAAAAATCCGTTTTTAACGGTTTTTTTTTGAAAAAAAATAGTGATATTTTAATGGCACTATGTTATACTATTGTTTAGAGTAGGTGATGAATGTTGAATATAAAAAGACATAATTCAAAAGGTTTTACGTTAGTTGAATTACTAGCAGTTATTGCTATTTTGGGTATTATTATGATAGTAGCTATTCCTGGGGTTACTATGTTGATTAATCGTTCTAAAAGTGATAGTCGTGATAGTATGGAAAAAACTTTAGAAATGGCTGCTAAAAGTTATGCTAGTGGTAATAGTCAAGCTTTACCTAAAACAGTTGGTGAGAGTACTCTGATAAAAGCTAAAGATTTGAAAAAAACTAATTTTCTTAAAGAAGATTTGGTAGATTATGATAAAAATTCTTGTATGGAAGATTCAGTTGTTCGTATTTATAAATATGCTAATAATGGATATACTTATACTCCTTATCTTTATTGTGAAGGAGATGAAATTCCTAGTTCTATTGAGCCTGAAAAACCAGTAATATCTATTGTATACACTGATGAGCAAGGAAATAATATTGCTACTGCTTCTGAAAATGTAACTATTGCTATGACTGATATTGATATTAAGGGAAACAGTGCTGGTAATTTAGCACTAGATGGTTATTCTTATGCTATTTCTGCTTGTTATAAGAGTGCTGGTACTTGTGAGAGTGATGATTTATTTACTGAGGTATATAATTCTGGTTCTATTGATGCCAATGATAGTAAAGTAGTTAATATTCATAAGAAATTGAGAGATTATGTAGATATTACTACTGTAAGTACTTTTAAGATAACAGTTAGTGCTTATAATATAGCTGGTGGAGTTTTTGAGACTTCTTTAAATTCTTTTTATTTAGATGAAACACCTCCAATTTGTAGTTCTATTGAAGGTCAAGCGGATGATGATTATTGGAATAATCAAGATAGAAAACGTATAATTACTGTAAAATGTACTGATGGAAATGGTAGTGGTTGTGTCCGTGATAAATATGTAAAAACATTTACAACTGAAATGGATAAAGGTGTTATTACGATTGAAGATAATGCTGGAAATAAAACAGATTGCTCAGTTAATGTTCACTTAGATTGGACTGCTCCGACCCTTACAATTAATGCTTATAAGAGAAATGCTGATGGTTCTAAGGGTAGTTTGGAAGCTACTATTGTTGCTAATGATGCTGCACCTACGCAAACATTAACTAAATATGCTAGTGGACATGGGGCTGATCAGTGGTTGAATATTGATAATTTTCCTAATGGTATTTATTATGAGATGAGTGTTGATGATAATGTTACTAGATCATCTGGAATATGGAGTGCTAATCAAAAAAGACAAAAGAAGGATAATATTACAAATTTTGATTATACAGATGAAGTAGTTAATTATAATTTTGATATTTCTAATACTGTTCATAATTTTTATATTGATAAATCAAGTGAAGGTTGGAGAAAAGGAAATATTACGGTTACCGATTTATCGGGAAATAAAGTTAGAGTTAATATTTTAGCAGCCTTAGATTTGGAACAACCAGTTTGTAAGAATTCTGGAGAGGATAAAAATTGGAGAAAAGAAGATCTTACTTTATATGGGGCTTGTACTGATAATATTAGTGGATGTGTTTCTGAAACTATTCATAAGACTTTTACTACAGATATTAATACTACTACTGCTTCTCCAGGTACTGTTGAAGATAAAGCTGGTAATAAGACTAATTGTGCTAGTAATCAAACTGTAAAAATAGATAAAACGCCTCCAGCAAATATGGTAATTAATATGTATAAAGCAACTGGTGATAGTGCTCCGACTAGTACTTCTGGTTTAAATAGCTATTCTAGTGGAACTTGGACCAATACTAATGTGTATGCAGTGGTTTCTGGTGCTACTGATGGTGGCTCTGGACTAAAAGGTTATTATTTAACTTCTACTGGTGTTGCTTCACATAGTGAAGAACAGGTAACTAGTAAGTATTATAAAACTGAGGGAACTACTACTTCTTATTGGAAAGTATGTGACAACGTTGGTAATTGTTATACAGCAGGAGCTAGAGAAATCAAAATAGATAAAACGGCTCCAGTTATTAATAGTATTGTTTATCAATATCGTTCCTCTTTATTTGGAAATGATGATAAGTGCCAGATGGTGCCTAATACGGCTTGTAATTTTGTTGATTGTAAAGGTTATTATTCTGAATGTGATAATGAAAAAAATAGGCGTTTAGTACTGAAAAGTAATACTAGTGCTTGTGTTAATTATGTGAGAAACCATTTGGATAGTGGTTGTAGTGATTCTACTGTAAGTTGGAGTCGTAGAAAGCCTGTTCCTAATACTCATAATGAGTATAATGTAGATTATATTGGTGATATTTTTAATGTTAATGGCGGACATTCTCAGGTTTGGTTTGATACAAGTACTTTTAATGCTACTGATGTAACTTCCCAGATTAAAATAAAAAAGATATATGCTAAGTATGATTATCAAACTGGTTTTAATGAGGGCGATTTGGTTTATAATTCTCAAACTTCTGGTAATGGTGGTATTTATAGAACAATAACTTCTAGAAATCATGGTTCTACTTTAAAATTGTATGTTGAAGATTATGCAGGAAACTCTAATACATGGTTTATTTATGCACAATATACTGGTAATACTTTGCATACTGGTGGATTTTGGAAATATACACCTTTAGAATATAATGTTCTTTATCATAGACGCAATGATCAAGACGCTAAAAATGGTAATTATCAATGGGCTTATTGGGTTCATGGTTGGGCACATCGTTTTTATATAAGAACATTTATGAGCGCAGAAGATGTTGTTCCTTTAACTTTTTGGTCTTATTATAGTGATAAAAATAATCGTATTTTTTCGGGAGAAGGAAATTGTGGTGCTGAGGAAGGTTGTCAGCTACATGGATGGCGTTGGATAAATGGTAGTTTATTCTTTCTTAATACAAATGAGTATGATATTAACAAGACACCTAACGGAGGTGCAGTTGAAAATGATTGGGTTACAGCTTGTAGAGATAGTAATTATTATCTTATTCCTCCTGAAGGTGGATGTAATGATTCTGGCTATATGACGAAATGGTGTAGTAGAGGTGGCTATTGTTCTTAATTATAAAAAGAATTCTTTTATGAGAATTCTTTTTTTATATTATTATTTCGTGATATAATGTAAATGGGTAATTCCTTTTGATAAGGAGATGTATGGATGAAAAAAGTTGTTATATTATCTCTTCATTTAGGGTATGGTGGAATTGAAAAATCAATTGTAACTCTTGCAAATTCTTTGTGTTCAAAATATGATGTGGAAATAGCTTGTTGCTATCAGTTATATGAAAATAGTGTTTTTTCTATCGACAAGAGAGTTCATGTTAATTATTTAAATCCTCATTTGAAACCAAACCGTGAAGAATTTCGGGAAGCACTTCATCGTAAGAATATTTTAGGTGTTTTTCGTGAAGGTATTATTTCTACAAAGACACTTTATAAAAGAAAACACAGTATGACATCTTATATTCGTCAGTGTGATGCTGATGTCATTATTTCGACGAGAGATATATTTAATTATTGGGTGAGTGGATATGCTAAAGATTCTGTTTTAAAGATAGGATGGGAGCATAATCATTATCATGGAAATTACAAATACGCTAATAATATAAGTCGTAGTGCCCGAAATTTAGATTATTTAGTATTAGTTTCTAAAGATTTACAGAAATTTTATCAGAGACAATTAAAGAATAGTAATTGTATGTGTATTATGATACCTAATGCTATTGAGAATTTTCCTAAGAAATTGGCTCCTTTAAAGAATAATCGTTTCATTTCAGTGGGACGATTATCCTCAGAAAAAGGCTATATGGATTTATTAAAACTATTTAGACTATTACAAAGAAAATATCCAGATTGGACATTAGATATTGTAGGTGATGGAGATCAAAGAGGGGCTTTGGAAAGATACGTTCGTGATAATCATTTAGATGAAAAAGTTACTTTTCATGGTTTTCAAAAGAAAGATGCTATTGATGGCTTGTTGCAAAAATCATCTATCTACTTGATGACTTCTTTTACAGAATCATTTGGGATTGTTTTAATAGAAGCTATGAGTCATGGAGTTCCTTGTGTAGCTTTTGATTCGGCAGAAGGAGCAAGAGAAATTATTGTTAGTGGGGAAAATGGCTTTTTAATTCGTAATCGTAATATGAAAGCTATGGTTCAAAAAATTGGAGATTTAGTTGAACATCCTGAAAAAAGAATAAAAATTGGAAAGCAAGCTCGAGAAAGCGTAAAAAAATATGCTAGTGAAATTGTTGGAGAAGAATGGATTTCTTTAATAGAAGAGAGTGATATTTATGAATAAAAAAAGAGTAATGTTTATTGCTTCTACTGGTGGGCATTTAAAGGAATTGTTACAGTTAGAGCCAATGTTTTCTAATTATCAATATTGTTTAATTACTGAGAAAACTAAGTCTAATTTATATTTAAAAGATATTTATCATGATAAAGTACATTTTTTGATTTATGGTACAAAACATCATATTATCTCTTATCCTTTTAAATTACTATGTAATTGTTTTATTAGTTTATATTACTATTTTCAATATAGACCAGATTATATTATTACTACAGGAGTTCATACAGCTGGTCCTATGTGTTGTTTAGGAAAAATATTTGGTAGTAAGATTATTTATATTGAAACATTTGCTAATATGGTTACTAAGACCTCTACTGGTAAATTATTATATCCAATTAGTGATCAATTTATCGTTCAATGGGAAAGTATGAAAGAGTTATATCCAAATGCTGTTTATGGGGGGTGGATTTTCTAATGATACTTGTTATTTTAGGAACACAAGATAAAGAATTTCCTCGTTTATTAAAAGCTATTGATCAAGAAATTGAAAAGGGTGTTATTAAGGATAAAGTAATTGTTCAAGCTGGGCAAACGAAATATCATTCTGAGCATATGGAAATATTTGATTTGTTACCAGCTCCAGAGTTTGAAAAGTTAATGGATCAAGCAGATTTAATAATTACTCATGGAGGAGCAGGTAGTATTTTAAGTGCAATCAAGAAGGGTAAAAAAGTGATTGCAGCAGCTAGGTTAGCTAAGTATAGGGAACATCATAATGATCATCAAAAGCAAATAATTGGAGAATTTGCCTCTATGGGATATATCTTGGAATTAAAGGATTTTCATAAGCTTGGAAAATTAATTGAAAAAAGTAGAAATTTTAAGCCTAAAAAGTTTGAAAGTAACACCCCAAATATGATAAAATTAATAGAGGATTATATAGAAAATAGTAATCATACTTCATGGTTTAATAAGAGTTATCCTTTAGCGCCTTATGGAATATATGCTGTTGTTAATTTTATTATATTTTGGATACTATTTTGTTTATCTATTGATACTTATCTTAATGTAGTTATAAGTTTTGTAATTACTAGTATGATTGCTGTTACATGGCAAAAAACTCATCAAAGAAAAGTATTCTTATTATTACCAATTCTTTTGTTGGTATTAGATTTAGGTGGTTTTTATTTGATTAAGATGCCAATTTTATTATTAAAAATAGTAATTAATATTATTATTGTTCTAATAAGCTACATTTATTATAGATTATTTCATTAGAGATAGGAGGGTGTTTATGAAGAATAAGAAAGGGTTTACACTTGTTGAATTATTAGCAGCAATTGTTATTTTAGGATTGTTGGTTACTTTTGCTTTTCCAACAATCACGAGAATGGTTTTTAAGAGTCGTGAAAAGATATATATTGCTGATGCACAGAAATTAGTTGCTCAAGCTGAATATAGACTTAGAGCTAATAATACTGAAATAGAAAAACCAGATCCTGGGAATTGTATTGTTCTTAGTTTGTTATATTTGGATAATCAAGATTTTGAAAATTCTCCATATGAAGGTGCCTATCAAAGAGAAAAATCTTTCGTTGTTGTTAAGAATACTGGTTCTGAATTACAATATTCAGTTATGTTAGTAGAGAAAAAGAAAGATGGTAACTATAGAGGAGTTTATCTAGTAACAAATGATAAACTATACTCTAGTGGTTCTACTAGTTTGGTAGTTGATTTTGATGAAGATGAATTAATTAATGTTGAAAGCATTGATGGTCTTTATATTAATAATTATTTAGGTGGTAATTATCTAGATGAAAATGGAGAAATTAGTGCTATTTATAATAATGCAGTTATTGCTGATGAATCTGTTGTAGATGAGTCATCTCCTCGTATTATGAGTGCTAGACTTGTATCTTCTTCTAAACCATTTAATACTTTAGATGCTACTTTAACTTTAAAAGCAGAAGATGGAGATACACCTTTAAGTGATTTGATGGTATATCTATCTACTACTAATTATCAAGAAGTAAATGGTGAACCATATGGTGATGCTTATACATCTTTCTTCCATGATTTTGACTTTTCAACAGAAGGATATACAATTGGTTCTAGAATAACATTGTATGTTCTTGTGAAAGATCCTGATGGAAATAAAGATCGTAAAAAAATCATTTATGAAGTTCATTCTAATACAGCTCCTGTAATAGGTAGTAGTTCTGTTAAAAAAAGACCGAGTGATTCGTTTGCATCTTTGACTGGAGTCTTGACAGTAGATGTGGAAGATGATTATGATCCACTTCCTAGTTTACAAGTTTGTCTTGATGATAGTATAAATAGTGATCCTATTACTGAGTGTAATAATTATCAATCATATTCAAGTGTTTTTGATAGTAATAATCAGATGGAATATACATTTACAAATTGTAATGGTCCATGTAGTCGTGATGGTTTAACTCATTACTTAACTATTTTTATAAAAGATACGATGGGGTTAGTATCATCTAAAACACTTACTTATGATACAACAGCTAATGCTGCTCCTTCTTTTACGGAAAGTGTTACAGTTACATCAAAAGAGAAAAGTTTTACTTCGACTGGTTCTAAAAATGTTACAGTTCGTGTTCGAGCAAGTGATGATGCTGATTCACTTGGACATTTAAAAGTATCTATTAATGATGGTGTTTCTGGAGTTGTTGAGTATGACATGAGGGATAATGCAGATGATAATGATTTTGATTATGTAATCGTGGGATCGTATGATGGTTCTACTCGAGATATTACGGTAACAGTAACTGATTCGGAAGGACAATCTGCTTCTCAAACGGTTTCTTATGTTTTATATCGTGATAAAAGTCCAACTATTAATTCTTTTAATGTAGAATCCGCAGATGTTCCTTGCGTACTTCAATCATGGTGTCCAGGGGATACTGGTGGTAGTAAAAATGCTTTATTTACAGCAGGTATAACAGATGATATTGATTCAGTTGATGAGCTTATGGTTTGTGTTTCTGAAAATGAAGCTGATTGTATTGTTGAGGAAGCAACGGGAAATGAACCTGAGGGTTACACTCCATTTATTAATGAACACTATGTTTCTTATGCAGAATATTATGGCAAGCATGTCCCAATAACAGTTAATGCTAGTTCTTATGATGGTTCTACTCATACATTTTATTTATATGTAGTTGATTCATTTGGTAATACGGTTCATAATTCTTTTGATTATAAGATTTATGAGAATCAACCTCCTATCATTAATTATCTTAAAATAATAGCTGCTGGGGTTGATAAGTTTGAAGCAGGAAGCTTATATACAAAATTGGATATTATGATGGAAGACGATTATGATACTATTGATAATATGTTGGTTGATATTGTGGATAATGAAAATACTATTGTTAGTAATCAACCTTTAAAAGATCTTATTGATGGTACTCAGATTATACATTTAGGTGGAACTTATGATGGTAGTGTTCATAATGTTAATGTTACGGTTAGAGATTCTTATGGAGCAGGAGTAAATCAACTAACTGAGTATCAGGTTTATCAGGATTCTCCTCCGGTTATAGATTCTTTTAGGATTTACAGTAGGGAACCTGCTTGTAAGAATTCGGTAATGTGCCCAGTTGAACAAAGTGGAAACCATGAAGTCTATTATGAGGTTGATGCTTTTGATGATTTTGGTGATGAAGGAGTTTCTATTTGTGTTTCAGAGAATGAAACTTGTACAAACTTCCAACCATTATCCAATTTTAAAAATGAAAATGGTCCAATTCCTATTGGTTATTCCTTTACTCCACTTAATCCAAATAATCTTTTAGATGGATCTACTAAAAAATTGTATGTATTTGCCAAAGATAGTGTAAATAGTGAAATTGTTGAAGCTTCAGCAACTTATAAGATTTATAAAAAACAACCACCTAAGATTTTCTGGGGACCAACTTATCATGGATATCGTAATGAAAATAACATGGCTCTTCCTATTGTTTGGTATGAGTTATTTGCAGAAGCAGATGATGATGCTCCTGATAATCATGATGATGACTTACAAATTCAATATTGTTATACTAAAAATACTGATACAACGGAGCATTGTACTGATTTTATGCCATTTACTTCTCGTTATATTTTAAATAATGCTAATTTCTTTCATCAAACAAGTTATAATGGAAGAACTAGGTTTAATATATTTGCCAAATTAGTTGATACTGATGGAGCAACAACTAAGACAAAGGAATATAATTTTATGCCTTTCTTGGATGCTAAGCCTGTTATTGAATCAGTAGATGCCGTTCCAACAACTGGTAAAAATATTGATGTTACTTTCCTAGTATCAGACTATAATGATACTTATCAAGTCTGTATTTCAAAAACGGATAGTTGTGATGAGGATGATTATTTAACAACGGTTTATGATGGTACCGATAAACAGTATCATACAGTTTCTTATCAAAATGACAATACAAATACTTCTAATGTGACTCTCTATTTCTTTGTAAGAGATTCTGAGTGGGATAGTTTTGATGATCAGCATATTGTTTCTACGTCTGTTGTTTCAAATCCTTATACTCAATGTAGTCAGCCGAATTATAACAAAAAACCTAAGGTTCAATATACTTATTTGCCTGATAAAACTTATTCTGTAGTAGTAAAAAATGATGATGGAAAGCCTATACCAATTTTAGATGAAAATGGTGATCCTGTTTTAGATGGTAGTGGAAATCCTGTTTATGAAACGGTTACTTATTCAAACCAAGAAATTAGTATGGATCGATGCAGTGGTAAATGTTTTGAGTCTAATCCGGTTTCTGGGGATTCTACTTCTAATATTTTCGGATATTATAATAAGACTATTACTTATTATGATAGATTTAGTCCAAATGTATTATGTAGTAGTAATCCTGTAACAGTGGAATATGAGGCAACTTGTGCTTTTAAGGAATGTTTTAAGAAAAATAATAATTATACTCGTCAAAATATCTTTGGTGCTTATTTATTCCATGACGATGTGGAATGGACCATTTCCATTAATGGTAGAGATTATATAAACCATTCTCATTATAAAAGATACACTAGTAGTTATACTGATGGGGATGAAGAAATTACTTTGACGGAAGTTCCTAATACTAATGGAATATGTCCAAAATGTGTAGAAGATGGATTATATGATTATAAAACTAATGATAATGAGCCATATATTAGGATTACTGAAAATATTAATGATCCATTCTTTGAAGGAGGTAGTCAATAATATGAAAAAATGGGTAAATAAACATAAAGAAGTAGTATTTATTGTGTTGGTTATTTTTGCTCTTTTAATAGTTATCTTCTTAGGTGTTTGGTTAGCTCCTGATAAAAAAGAAAATAAAAAGTCAAATGAAAAATATCACTTTTCTGGTGAAGTAAAAGAGATTGAAGGGACTACGGAATATTCTAATGATGATTTAAAAAAAGATCATTGTATTGATGATATATGTATTAGTGAAGCTACATTTTACTATTTAGGTAATGAGGGAAGAGTTGATTATGTAATTACAAATAAGAGTTCATCTAAAAAAAGTGGTTCTTATAAGATGGTTTTTGGAGATGACTATTTAGTTGTTTATTTTACTGATTTGAAACCTGGAAAACCTGTTAAAACTACTTCTCAATATGTTGGTAAAACCATTCCAAATATGGAGAATTATACTTTGGAATATTTAACCGAAGAGGAAAAAAGTAAAATAATAGTGTCAAATTATTGAAAAGAAAAAGTAAAGTTACTTTTTCTTTTCTTACTTTTCTATACTTTTTTTTGGTTGTTTGCTAGAATAAAGATAGGTGATAGTATGAATTCTAGAAAGCTTGCATTAGGAATTATGACACTTAGTTTTATTCTGATTTTTTCTGGATCAGTTGCTACTTTTATCTTGGGTTTACAAAAAGATAGAGAAGAGACTTATCATCGTATTTATGAAGTAAATGATTCTTTTGAAATATTTAGTACTAATACTAGTATGTTTGAAATGATGAGAGATGAGTTATATCAAAATTATTTGGGTAATATTTATTATGAAACGATGTATCAAAATCATAAAAAGATAGAAGAAGGATTATCTAATTATGAGCATTTAGTAGATGAATTATCTAAAAATGTATTATCTTTAAAAGACTTATGTGATAATGTTTATTATCCTGATGGTTCTGTTAATAGTAAATGTACTAATTATAAAAGTATTTATGAGCAAGTAGTAAATTATTTTGTTTCTGATATTGAATTATATAATAAGAATATTGATTTATATAATGAATATGAGAAAAGTAGGGGAACTCTATTTAGAATTCGTAAGTATCAAACAAATAAGTATTTTGTTGATTATAATGAAGATGGGTTATTTGATGGTTGTGAGGAATAAATATGAAAAATGAGAAGAAAAGTAGATATAAATGGCCTATTAAAAGAAAAATAGTAGCGATTATATGTGTTGTTTATATCGTATGTTTTTCTTCTTTTTTGTTTTTGTTTTATGGACCTTTTACGTCTTTTAAAGAGTTTTGGATTACTAGTGCTATGACTACTAAAAGTCATCAGTACTTAGCGACTTTTATTTATAGTGATAAATATATTCAAGAGGTATTAAAGAATAATCGTATTATAGAAGTAGATGAGATTAGTAATCCTGATGATATTTCATTAAGAAAATATAAAACGATGATTTATCGAAATGAATATGAAAAACAGATATTACAGAAAGATTCTGATAATGATTTATATAAATTAATACAAATTAAAGGACAAGGATATCAAGGATTTTTAGTTGCTATATATGATCCTTCTCGCATTCATATTGCTACTACTTCAAAACTTGGGGTTATGGGAGAATCTATTTTAAAAGTTAGTGAAAGAGAAAAAGCTATTATTGCTATGAATGCTGGAGGTTTTTATGATCCAGATTGGAATAGTAATGGGGCACTTCCTCATGGAACAGTTATTTCATATGGTAATGTTGTTAGTGATTATGATGACGCTCAAATGGGTGGAGGATTCATAGGCTTTACTAAAGAAGATAAATTAATTCTTGGTAATATGACCAAGGAAAAAGCTATTGAAGTAGGATATCGAGATGCGATTGAATTTGGTCCTTATTTGATTATTAATGGTAAAAGAAGCTTTATTAAAGGAAATGGTGGTTGGGGAATTGCTCCTCGAAGTGCCATTGGTCAAAGAAAGGATGGAATAGTTTTATTTTTAGTAATTAATGGAAGAATTCCTTCGAGTATTGGAGCAGATATGGTAGATTTAACAGATATTATGGAACAATATGGTGCTTATAATGCTGCTAATTTAGATGGTGGTAGTTCTTCAGAATTGGTAATCAATGGAAAAATCATTAATACACCAGTTGCTGGAGGAGAAAACGGATTAAGAAATATGTCTACTTTTTGGATTGTGAAATAGTCTTGTTTTTCTAAGCATAAGTCTTGTACTTATGCTTTTCTTTTGATATAATTTCTTAAGGTGAAGAAGTAAGCATGAAAAAGAAGAAAAAGACTAAGAAAAAACAAAAACATATTTTTACTATTCATGAATTCCTATTTGACTTTATTAGTTTAGTTCTTGTTATTGGAATTGTTGTTTATTTTGGTTATAGAAGTTTATACTTTTATAGTAAACAGAATCAAAAGAAAGTCCAGGATGCAGAAACATTAAATGGTATTGTTATACAGAATAATCCGGTTGTTTCTTCAGGAGATGGACTTTATCAAGATTCTAAAGAGTATGTCTTTAAAGGGAATGTTAAGAATAATTATGTATTATTAGGTAGTAATCTATTTAGAATTATTCGTATAGCAAGTGATCAAAGTGTAAGAATAGTTAGTGAGGATTATGTAGCGTCTTTTCCTTGGGGAGAGGATGTTTCATATCAAAAGTCAAATGTTCGTTTATGGTTAGAAAAAGGTGAAGAAGAGCATTCAGGAGTCTATTATTCTACGATTTCTAATATATCTGAATACTTTCAAAAAACAAGTTATACAGAAGATATTTTGACTGATAGTCAAATTGTGAATGGTGAAGAGAAGTATTCTGATTATGTTGGTTTATTAACTATTATGGATTATATCGCAGCAAATGGAAAGAATAGTTTTTTAAATACAGGAGATCTTTTCTATTTATTGGGATATTCAAAAGATCAAGAAAATTTATATGTTGAAGAAGATGGAAGTGTTAAAAGTTGCGATTCTTTAAATGGCTTTGGAATTCGTCCGGTTTTAACTGTAAAGGCAAATACTACTATTTCTTCTGGAGATGGAACAGAGAGTAATCCTTATCGTTTGGCATTTGATGAAGATAATCAAATTGGTGGTCGTTATATCAAATTAGGAAATGATATGTGGCGTGTTTATGCTCAAGAGGGAGATGTATTACGGCTACATTTGAATGGATATATTCAAGAAAATGGAAATAATGTATTGTTACCTTATAGTAATACTAATAGTGTTTTTTCAATATCTGATAAAAAAAATATTGGTTATTATTTAAATACTACCTATTTAAATCAACTAAATTATGCTACAATGTTATTGGATTGTCCTTCTTATATAGGAGAGATTAGTGATGATCAAGGATATAGTTATTTGAATATCTTTAAAAATATAGTTAGTTCAAAAGTGACTTTATTAAATGTATTTGATCCAATAGTAAGTTCAGAATTAGCTAATTATTATTATGTTAATACAACTTCATTAGTAGGAAGTATGGAATATGATCGTTATTCATCTGGACTTTTAAAGGAATCAGATGTAAGAGAAGAAAAACCAGTAGTACCAGTTGTTTGTATTGCTAAAGATGGAATAAAAAAGGGAAAGGGAACTATTTTGGATCCTTATATTGTGGAGTGATATTATGAAGAATAGGAAGAAAAAATTACATTTTAAAAAAATTAGTAAACTTACCATTTTAATAGTATTATTAGATATTATTGTTTTAGATGGACTTATTTTAATTCAGACGGATTCTTTTAAGAGTTTTTGGATTCCAACGGCTATGACAACAATGTCTCATAAATATTTAGCTTATACTTTGTATAGTGAAGATACAGTTAATAAAGTTATGAGTGAAAATTATATTGAACAAAGTACAGAAGTAATGAACTTAGATGATATTGTCATTGGTAGTAGTGAGGGAATTACTCATTATACTAGTAAATATGAGGAAGAATTATTTACAAAAGATTCAGGAAATGATGTTTATAAGACCATTCGTATTATTGAGCCTAAATATAAGGGGTGGTTAATTGCGGTATATGATCCTAGTGATGTTACTTTAGCAGTTTCTTCTAAGTTGGGAAAAGCTGGACAAAGTGTTAATACTTTAGTTAAGAATAATGATGGATTAGTTGGTATTAATGGTGGTGGTTTTGAAGATTTAGATGGTTGGGGAAATGGTTCTATTCCTTATGGTGCTATCGTTCAAAATGGAAAACTAATTTGGAATCATGCTGGTGGTAGTGGTGGTTTAATTGCTTTTACTAAGGACCATAAATTATATTTAACTAATGATAATCCAGAAAAGGCAATTTTAGATGGTGTGGTAGAAGCTGTTGAATTTGGACCTAATTTAATTGTAAATGGTAAAACCGCTAAAATCCACGGAGATGGTGGTTGGGGTACAGCTCCTAGAAGTGTAATTGCTCAAAGAAAAGATGGTGTTGTATTGTTCCTTATTATAGAAGGTAGATTACCTGGATATAGTACTGGAGCAACTATGAATGATGTAATCGATATCTTGCTTCGTTATAAAGCTTATAATGCAGCTAATTTAGATGGAGGAGCATCTAGTACTATGAGTATTGAAGGTAAATTATGGAATAGACCTTCTGCTGGTGGAGAATATGGTGGTAGAACAGTGTCTAATGCTTGGATTGTTACTAATAAGCAAAATAAGCCTGCACAGGCTCCTGTTAAAGCAAATTATAAGTAGAGTCTCTCTACTTTTTTTTTGATAAGTTGTTTTCTCATTTAATTAATGATAAAATAAAATTGTAGAATGAACGGGTAGAAGGGATGTTTATATGGCAAGTAAAAAAAAGATAAAAAATGATTTTTCGTGGGGATTTTGGATTTTTATATTAATTATAGGATATATTATGATTCATTCTTTTCAATCAGATATTATTCCGGAAGATAAGAAACATGAGTATTCTAGTAATTATTTTTATTTGATTTCTAGTTCAGAGAACAAAGTTTTTGAAGATGAAATATTAGATTTTGCTAAGAAAAATAATATTAAAATGAAAATAGAGTATGATGATACTTTAAAAATTACTAGAAGGTTAAATCAAGGAGAACAGTATGATGCGGTTTGGTTATCTAATTCTATTTGGACCTATGCTATTGATAATAATGTTACAAGAATATCAGATACTAAATCTACTAGTATAAATCCTATTGTTTTTGGTATACGGAAATCTAAAGCAGAAGAGTTAGGGTTTGTTGGAAAAGATTTGTATACAGAAGATATTGTTAAAGTGGTGCAGGATGGACAATTAAAATTTAGTATGCCTAATCCTATTACGACAAATAGTGGTGCTAGTGCTTATTTAGGTATTTTAACTACTTTAGCTGGGAAATCTGAAGTATTAACAAAAGAAACGTTAGATGATGAAGCTTTAAAAGAAAAATTAAAAAATTTCTTTACAGGATTAGAGAGATCTAGTGGAGATGAAGAGTATCTAGAAGAGATGTTTGTTAATGGAGATTATGAAGCTGTTTTTACTTATGAATCTTCTATTATCCATATTAATCAAGCTTTAGAAAAAGCTGGAAAAGAAGTTTTATATGCTTTATATCCAATTGATGGAGTTTCTATTTCAGATAGTCCAATTAGTTATATTGATCAAAAAGATGAAAACAAAAAAGAACAGTTTAGTAAATTGACTACCTTTTTAGTTGGTGAGGAAGGTCAGAAATTATTGGCAAAATATGGTCGTAGAACTTGGTATGGGGGAGTTAATGATCATGTTGATAAAAAGATATTTAACCCTGATTGGGGTATTAATACAACTCACTATATTTCTCCTTTGAAATACCCTGCTACAGCAGTGATTCGACAAGCTTTAGCACTTTATCAGAGTAGTTTGAGAAAACCTGTTCACGTTGTATTTTGTCTTGATTATTCTGGTAGTATGTGGGGAGAAGGAATTGAAGAATTAAGAGATGCTATGGATTATATTTTGACTGATAGGGCAGCTGATGATTTACTACAGTTTATGGGAGATGATATTGTTGATGTAATCCCTTTCAATTCTAAAACGGATACTTATTGGACTGCTAATAGTGAAAGTGAATTGGCAATATTAAATCAACAGATTAAAGATCGAAAACCGAATGGTGGAACTGCTTTATATCCTGCTGTTGAGAGAGCTCTTAAATCATTATGGAATGAGAATACAGATCAATATAATACATCTATTATTGTTATGACAGATGGTAAAGGAAATGTAGGAACGTTTTCTTCGGTAAAAAGTCTTTATGAAGAAATGCCTTCTAAAATTCCTATTTATTCCATTCAATTTGCGGATGCTGATCGTAGTCAGTTAGATAAATTAGCAGATTTATCTAATGGAAAAGTATTTGATGGGACTAGTAGTTTGATTGATGCTTTTACAGAAGTTAGAGGATATAATTAGGAGGAATGTATGAAAAATAAAGAGATACTTTCGGCAGTTATTGGTGGAGCCTTTTTTGCAGTTCCTTATTTAGTTTTATCAGCACCTATGGTACCTTCTATTATAATTGGAGCGGCGGCCTTTGGTGCTGGAGAACTGGTTCTTGGAGAATCAAAGTTGACTTTAAAAGATACTGATCCTAGTTTATATAAGTTATTGAATACTGCCAAAAAACAGAATAAACATATTTTGAATATGATTCCTCTTTTAGAGGATGAAGAAATAAAAAAACAATTAAATGATATTAATGATTCTGTAACAAAGATTATTGATACGATTTCAAAGAATCCTAGTAAGTTAAAGCAAACAAATAATTTCTTTGATTATTATCTACCAATTACTATTAAATTAGTAGATCGTTATGATGAAATTGAAAATCAAAAATTATCTTCTTCAGAAAGTAAAGAATTTATTAAATCAACTAATAAGATGATTGGAGAGATAAGTAAAGCTTATAAAAAAATACTAGATAATTTATATCGAAAAGAGATTGTGGATATGGATGTTGAAATGAAAGTGTTTAATTCTCTTTTGAAAGCAGATGGATTTAATGATGCGGAATTTCCAATTAAAAAGGAGAGTGATGAATAATGAATAAAAAGCAAATTATTGGTATTGGTATTTTTGTCGTACTAGTATTAGCTATTATAGGAATGAAATATATCAATACAAAAGAAATTGGGCCATTAGGAAATCTTACAACTGTTTATGTTGCGACAGGTGGTGGAAAAGAAGATTTTTTGGCTGATGAAGAGGTGTTAAAAATACTTAAGAAAAAATATAAGCTAGAGGTTGTTTTTGATAATTGGAGTAATGGAAAGACGGTTCAATGGCCATTGATAAGAGAATCTGTTGGTTTAGGAAATCAATCTATTGCTAATGCTATTAGTGGTGGAGATACTTCTTATACAATTCATTCAGAAGGGGTTTCTACTTATGATGCTTTATTTACTTCTGATCAAAGATTTTATGATTATTATAAGTTAGCTCCTAATAAAGAAAATAATGAAGCAGATCGTTATAGTGTTAAAGGTGGTAGTTTAACTCTTAATACTCCTATAGTTATTTATAGTTGGCAAAAAGTAGTGGATGCTTTGATTCAAGAAGGAATAGTAACTGAGAATGATGGAGTTTACTATATTAGTGATATGAATCGATTAATGGATTATATTTTGAATGGTAAAAAGTGGTCAGATGTTGGGTTATCTGAATTATATGGAAATCTTAATATTGCTTCTACTGATCCAGTTACTTCTTCTCCAGGAGCTACTTATTATGGTTTATTACTATCTACTTTGAGTGAGGGGCAAGTAACAGATGACAAGATTCAAGATAATTTACCTAAATTGAAACAATTTTATATTAAATCTGGGTATATGAATAATACTCCTGCTGATTTGTTTGAACGATATCTAAAAACAGGTATGGGAGGACAGCCTATGATTGTAGATTACGAAAAGAGTATTATCGATTTTGCTAATTCTAATCCAGATGGATTCAGTCAAGTAAAAGATAGTATTCGAATTCTTTATCCTTCTCCAACTATTTGGAATTCTCATTGTTATGCTTATTTTACTGATAATGGAAAAAAATTATATGAGGCATTTGATGATAAAGATATTCAACAAATAGCTTGGGAAAAGTATGGATTTAGAACAGGTATAACAGGGGGAAGTTATGATGTTTCATCAATTGGAATTGGAGTCCCTCAGACAATTACTAGTACTGTATCAAGTTTAAAAATGGATACTTATAATCAATTAATAGAATATTTAAAGAATGGAGAATAAAAAATGAATGGATTAGAGTTAAAATTAGAAAGTTCAAAAACAGAAAAAAAAGTGGAAGGGTTAGTTAATAGTACTGAGAAAGTTACAGAGGAAAAAATAGAAGAATCTTTAAATTATGATTTATTATCTAAAGAAGAAAAAGAAGCTATTGATGAGTTTGTTCAGAAAATAGATGTTTTTGATTCTACTCAAGTATTGCAATTTGGTGCTGCTTCTCAAGCAAAAATATCAGAATTTTCAGATAGTGTTTTAGAGGACGTAAAAACTAAGAATACTGGAGCTGCTGGTGATTTATTAGCAGAGTTAGTTGCTCAAATTAAATCTTTTGATGGAGATGTTACAAAAGATTCTAAAGGGCTTGGTAAACTATTTACGAATGCTAAAAAGCAATTTGATAAAATTATTGCTAAATATACGAAAATTGAAAAAAATATTGATGTTATTGAAAATGGTTTAGAAAAAGATAAGATTCAAATGTTAAAGGATATTGCTATTTTTGATACGATGTATGAGAAGAATCTTACATATTTTAAAGAAATCTCTTTGTATATTATTGCTGGTGAAAAAAAGATTAAAGAATTAAAAGAGGTTGTTCTTCCTGAACTAAAGAAAAAAGCAGAAGAGTCTGGAGAACAAATTGATGTACAAAAAGTAAATGATATGGAAAATACAATTAATCGTTTTGAAAAGAAAATATATGATTTAAAAACTACTCGTATTATTTCTATTCAGATGGCTCCACAAATTCGTTTACTACAAAATAATGAAGCAGAATTAGTAGAAAAAATACAAAGTTCTATTACCAATACCATTCCATTATGGAAAAATCAAATGGTTTTGGCATTAGGTATTACTAATGCTAAAAATGCTTTAAAGAATCAACAAGCTGTTTCTAATCTTACTAATGATATGTTGAAGAAGAATAGTGAGATATTGAAGCAAGGATCTATTGATATTGCTAAGGAATCTGAAAGAGCTATTATTGACATTGAAACATTGAAGAAAACTAATGCAGATATTATTGAAACATTAGATTCAGTTATAGAAATTCATAAAAATGGTAGAATTCAAAGACAAGAAGCTGAGAAAGAACTTCAAGAAATTGAAAAAGAATTAAAAGCTAAAATGCTTGAAATAAATATGGATAAAATTAAATAGGCCGCCGAAATCGTCGGCTTGTTTTTGAGGTGATATTATGAATAATGATTATTTAGCAGATGTTTATAAAGATTTTTTTGGAAGTCCTATAGTAAGTGAAAAGCAAGAAGAGGAAGTAGCTTCTAGAACAGCTTTTCCATTACAAGATGTGGATACTTTATTATTAGATGAAGAATCAAAAGATTTATTAAAGAAAATTTTTGAATATATGAGGAAATATCATGAGAAAGAAGAAGAAAGATATTTAGATTTTCATTTTGTTTTAAAAAGTGATAATACGGAAACTATTCATAGATTTGAAGATTTAATAAAACAAGCAATTTCTTGTTATCAATATGTTGGAAGTGGTTCCTCAGTTATATCTTTTTACGAAGTAGATACAATTGATAAAGTAAAAGAAGCTTTCTCTAAAAACTATATTATTATTAAAGATATTAAAGGATTATATTTAAGAGATGAATCTTATAAAAAAGTATTTTTTCATTTATTAGAAGAGAATTTAGATCATAAGATTATTCTTTTAGAAGGTTTAGAAGATGAAATTACATATTTCTTTGAATTTGATAATACTTTAGAAAAGAAGTCTTTCCCATTTTGTTTTATAGGAAAGGATCCTGATGTTCAAGATGTTTATCAAGAAGTGTTAGATAAGACTTTGGTTGATAAAGAAGATCCATTAGCAATTCAAATATTAGATTATATTTCTCTTACTTATCCTAAGAAAGAAATTGATTATCCTAGTTATAGAGATAGTTTGTGTAGAGAAATAACTTTTCAACATACTGTTCCTAAATTAGAAACAGATAAGACAATGGATGAAATATTTGAACAATTAAATGAATTAGTTGGACTTGAAAAAGTAAAGAAAACATTACATGAATTAGTTGATTATATGTCTTTAAAAGATCGAGCTAAAGATTTAAATCTTAAAAATATTAATCTACATATGGTTTTCTTAGGAAATCCTGGAACTGGAAAAACTACGGTTGCGAGAATTATTGCTGATATTTTATATCATTTGAAATATATTAAACAGAATAAATTAATTGAAGTATCTTCTAAAGATTTAGTTGCTGAGTATGTTGGACAAACTGCTCCGAAGACAATGGAAGTAGTAGAAAGAGCTAGAGGGGGAGTTTTATTTATTGATGAAGCTTATGCGTTAGCTAGTAAAAATAATCAGAATTCTTATAATGCAGAAGCCATAGCAACACTTATTAAAGCAATGGAAGATTATCGAGATGATTTAGTAGTGATATTTGCTGGATATACAAAAGAGATGCAAGACTTTTTGGATTCTAATTCTGGTATTGTTTCTCGTATTGGGTATACATTAGAATTTGATGATTATACAGAAGATGAATTAGTAGAAATATTTGCTGGTATGATGAAAAAAGCTGGTTTTATTGTAGAAGATGAGGCTTTCTTAGAACTAAGAAAGGTTATTCAAGAAAATAAAGATACTAAGAATTTTGGAAATGCACGTTTTATTCGTAATGTTTATGAAAAGACAATTATTAAGCATGCTGCTAATACAAAGAATAAAAAGAGGAAGAAAATACTTTGTACTATTACAAAAGATGATATCTCTGTTGAAAATATGGGAGCTTTTTCTTAAAATGTGTTATAATGGTTATGATATTATAGGAGGATATAAATATGATGAAGATAATGGATGGTAATGAAGCAGCTGCTTATGCTTCTTATGGGTTTACAGAAGTAGCTGGTATTTATCCAATTACACCGGCAAGTCCGATGGCAGAACTTACTGATAAATGGAGTAGTGAAGGAAAATTAAACTTCTTTGAAACACCTGTCAAAGTAGTAGAAATGGAATCTGAAGCAGGAGCTGCTGGTATGGTTCATGGCTCTTTACAAGCAGGAGCTTTAACTACTACTTATACAGCTTCTCAGGGATTATTATTAATGATTCCTAATATGTATAAAATTGCAGGAGAACAATTACCTTGTGTTATTCATGTAGCAGCTCGTAGTTTAGCGACACATGCTTTGTCTATTTTTGGAGATCATCAAGATATTTATGCAACACGTGCTACTGGTTTTGCTATGTTAGCTTCTAGTTCTGTTCAACAAGTAATGGATTTAACAGGAGTTGCACACTTAGCTGCTATTAAGGGAAAAGTACCTTTTGTAAACTTTTTTGATGGTTTTAGAACAAGCCATGAATTACAAAAAGTAGATGTTATTGATACGGAAAAACTAAAAAAATTAATCGATCAAAAAGCTTTAGATGAATTTAGAAAAAGAGCTATGAATCCTAATCATCCATCAATTAGGGGTACTGCTCAAAATGAAGATATCTATTTTCAAGCTACTGAAGTAAGAAATGAATATTATAATAAAATACCTGATATTGTAAATGATTATATGAGTCAAATTTCAAAAATTACAGGTAGAGATTATAAGCCATTTAATTATTATGGTAGTCCTAATGCTACTAAAGTTATTGTTGCTATGGGATCCGTTTGTGAAACTGTAAAGGAAACAGTTAAGTATTTGGTTAATAAGAAAAATGAAAATGTGGGATTAATGGAAGTACATTTGTATCGTCCATTTAGTGCTAAATACTTTTTGAATGAGTTGCCTAAAACAGTTAAGAAGATTGCTGTTTTGGATCGTACTAAAGAACCAGGAGCAAGTGGAGAACCATTATACTTAGATGTTGTTCAAACAATTAAAAACGTTGATGCTAAAGTTAGTGTGTATGGAGGAAGATATGGTCTTTCTAGTAAAAATACAACTCCTGCTATGATTAAAGGGGTATATGATTTCTTAGATACTAGAGATGTTCATACAAACTTTACGGTAGGTATTCTTGATGATATTACTAACTTAAGTATTCCATATAATGCAGAATTTATGTTACCTAGTGATAATGCAGAATTCTTAATCTATGGATATGGTAGTGATGGTATGGTATCTGCATCTAAAGATTTAATGAAGATTACAGGTACTTATACTAATGCTTATGTACAAGGATATTTTCAATATGACTCTAAAAAAAGTGGTGGAGTAACAATTGCTAATTTACGTTTTGGGAAAAATCCTATTTGTAGTACTTATTATGTGGAAAAAGCTAATATTATTGTTTGTACAAAAGATAGTTATTTAAGACGTATTAAAATGTTAGAAAAAATATCTGATAAGGGTGTATTTATTCTAAATACTAATAAGTCAGCTGATGAAGTACTTGCTATGATGAGTAGTCATGATAAGAAGATTTTACAGAATAAACATATTAAAATGTTTATTGTAGATGCTTCTCATGTTGCTAGTGAGGTAGGTCTTCCTGGTAAAATTAGTGCTATTATGGAAACAATTATTTTCAAATTAGGAAAGATTGTTGATTTTGATTTTGCTGTTCAAAAAATTAAAGAGAATATAAGTACAAAGTTTGCTAATAAAGGTGGAAATCTAGTAGAGAAAAATATTAAAGCAATTGATTCTGCTTTAGAAAAATTAATTCCAGTAAAAGTTCCTTATGTTGATTTTGATAATGAGATTCAACCTAAGAGAAGTTTATTTGAAGTAATAGACTCTATGGAAGGGGATTCTTTACCTGTTAGTAGTTTTGTTAAATTATCTAATGGAGAATTTGAAGCTGGTACATCTAAATTAGATAAACGGGATAGTAGTGAAATGGCTCCTTGTTATGATCCAAGCAATTGTATTAATTGTAATATGTGTAGTTTGGTATGTCCGCATGGAGTTATTAGGCCTTTCTTATTGGATGAAAAAGAAGTTTTAGATGCTCCTGATTCAGTACAACGCCATTTAGTAGATGCTAATATTAAAGATCAAGATTTGAAGTTTACGGTAGGGGTAAGTTTACCTGATTGTACAGGATGTAGTTTATGTAGTGAAGTATGTCCTGGAAAAGCAGGAGCTAAAGCTCTTGTTATGAAGATGAAACAAGAATTGTTAGATGATAAGCGTGATGAAGAATATAAGTATCTATTTAATGAGGTAAAAGAGAAAAAAAATGTTATGCCTACTACTACGGTTAAAGGTAGTCAATTTGTTAAACCTAAATTTGAATTTCCTGGAGCTTGTGCTGGTTGTGGAGAAACACCTTACTTAAAACTTTTAACCCAATTATTTGGGGATAGAATGATAGTTGCAAATGCAACAGGATGTTCTTCTATTTATGGAGCTAGTACTCCATCTATGCCATATTCAATTCCATGGGCTAATTCTTTGTTTGAGGATAATGCTGAGTTTGGTTTTGGTATGAGAGTAGCTGATAAAGCTATGAAAAATCAAATTGTTACTTTAATTCAAAATCATATGGATTTGGTTAAGAAGAGTGAAAAAGAAATATATAAAGCATATACAGAAGCTATTACAGAAGAATCTGCTAAAGCTTTGTTAGAAGTTATTGATGAAACTAAGATTGATCGTTTAATAAAATTAAAAGACTTTATTATGCCAAAATCTGTTTGGATGATTGGTGGAGATGGATGGGCTTATGATATTGGATATAATGGAATTGATCATGTTTTAGCTAATCGTGAAAATGTTAATATTTTAGTATTAGATACTGAAGTGTATTCTAATACAGGAGGACAAGCTTCTAAATCTACTAGACCTGGTGCTGTTGCTAAATTTGCTGCTAGTGGTAAAGAAACGGCTAAGAAGAATTTAGCTAAAATGGCATTGTCTTATCCTCATGTTTATGTGGGAACTATTTCATTAGGGGCTAATCCAATGCATGCTATTAAAGTTATGAAAGAAGCTGAGGCATATGATGGACCATCTATTATTATTGCTTATGCTCCATGTATTGCTCAAGGAATTATCAAAGGAATGAAGAATAGTATTCAAGAAGAAAAAGAGGCTACAGCCTCTGGATATTTCCCAATATTCCATTATAATCCTCAAAATAAAGAATTTAAGGTTGATAGTACAGCAGACTTTACAAAATATGAAGAATTTACTTTAGGAGAAGATCGTTATCGTTCTTTAAGTAAAATTAATAAAGAAGCTGATAAGTTATTAGAAAAGAATAAGCAGGATGCTATCTTGACTTATGAGTATTATCAAACATTACAAAATAAGGAAAACGAATAGTTTTCCTTTATTTTTTTTGAATAATGTGATATAATATAGCCAATTAAAAAGGGAGTGTTTATATGAGTCGAAAAAATAGGAATGAATACTATGATGCAGACTTAGATGAAAATGAAATTGACGAAGAGTATGATAAAGAAGAAGGGGCAATCCCAGTATTATCTTTTTTATCTGTTTGGTTTATTCGATTTGGATTAGTTGTAGGAATTATTTTGTTCTTATATTTTATTATTGTGGGTAATGTATACAATGCACTTTTATTTTTATTAGGTTTAGTAATTGCTTATTTTTTTGGTTATATTTTAATGTTTTGTTTAGATAAGCTTATTTCTGCGGAATAATTAATGAAGATTGCTTTTGCAATCTTTTTTTTAAGAAACAAAAAAAGACGTCGGCCACGTCTTTTTTAGTTTTTAATCTGAGAAGCTGGACCCCCTGAGGCCAGCTTCCAAAAAGAATAAAAAGGGGTTGGCTAGTGTGATACTAGCGACCAATTCGCCTAATTCCGAATTGGTAGTTCCTATCCTAATCTAAAATGGGTATTTTGTCAATAAAAATATTGAATTTTTTTTCTTTTTTTTTGTTGATAAAATTAGTGTTTATAATCTATTTGGTATTTCATAAATTTATTTTATAACTAGTACGTTTTTTTTCTTTCTTTTTTTCTCTTTTTTCTTTCAAAAAATAATGATTTATGTTATAATATGCAAGAGGTTAGCAATATTGCGGTTTTAAGGAAGTGGTGTTATGGCAGAATTAAAAGATGTTAAAGGAATAGGTCCTAAATCTCTTTCTTTATTAAATAAGATAAATATTAATACAATAGAAGATTTGGTTACTCATTATCCTTTCCGTTATGATGTTTTAAAACGTGATGATTTATCAACTATTGAAGATGGTGGAAAGATTATTATTGATGGAAAAGTAGAAAGTATTCCTATATTGATGCGTTTTAAGGCTGGGCTTAATAAAATGAATTTTCGTCTTGTTACACAAAGCGGAGTTGTAGGTGTTTCTATTTTTAATAGGGCATTTCTAAAAAGTAAGTTGTTAGTTGGTACTGATGTTATTGTTATTGGAAAGCTAGATAAAGGGAAAAATGTGATTACGGCAAGTGATATTAAGCTGGATGTTTTATCTAATCAAGTAAAAATAGAGCCTGTATATCACTGTACTAGTGGGTTAACTAATAAGAATATGTCAACTTATATAAATATGGCTTTATTAATGTATGGAAGAGAAATACAAGATTATATTCCTTCTGAATATCAAGAGAAGTACCATTTTGTAAATAAGAAAACAGCTTTAAATATTATTCATAATCCAAGTACAAATGAAAAATTAAAAGAAGTTACTATTCGTTTAAAATATGAAGAGTTATTTCAATTTATGCTTAAAATTAATTATTTGAAGCAGCAAAATAAAAAAGAAAAGAATGGTTTAATTAGAAATATAGATCGAGAAAAACTAAATAAATTTATTGAATCAATACCTTTTACTTTAACTAATGATCAAAAGATTGCTTGTGATGAAGTAATTGGTGATTTGGAATCTCCTCATCGTATGAATCGTCTTCTACAGGGGGATGTTGGATCTGGAAAAACTATTGTGGCTTTTATTGGTATGTATGCTAATAGTTTGTGTGGATATCAAAGTGCTTTAATGGCACCAACAGAGATTTTAGCTACTCAACATTATAATAATTTATGTGAGTTTATGAAAGATACTGATGTTAAGATTGCTTTATTAACTGGTTCTACTTCTAAGAAAGAAAAGACTGAAATCTATAATGGATTAGAGGATGGAAGTATTTCTATTGTAATAGGTACCCATGCTTTAATTCAAGATGAAGTTACTTATAATAATTTAGGATTGGTTATTACAGATGAACAGCATCGTTTTGGGGTTCATCAAAGAGCTAATTTACAAAATAAAGGTATTAAACCAGATGTTTTATACATGAGTGCGACACCTATTCCTAGAACTTATGCTTTAACTATTTTTGGTGATATGGATGTATCTACAATAAAAGAAAGACCTAAAGGTAGGCAAAAAATTGATACTTATGTAAAAAAAGTAAGTGAAATTAAAGACGTTTTAGAAATGATGTACGAAGAGTTAAAGCAAAATCATCAAATCTATGTGATTGCTCCTCTTATTGAAGAAAGTGAAAATAGTGATTTAACTACTGTTAATGAATTAAAAGATCAAATGAAATTGGCTTTTAAGGATAAATATAAAATTGATATTGTCCATGGAAAAATGGCTAGTGGCGCTAAAGAACTTATTATGGAACAATTTAAAAATAATGAGGTACAAATATTAATATCTACTACAGTCGTGGAAGTAGGGGTAGATGTACAAAATGCGACTACTATGGTTATATTTGATGCTGATAGGTTTGGATTATCAACTTTACATCAATTACGTGGAAGAGTTGGTAGGGGTACTAGTAAAAGTCAATGTATTTTAATTAGTGATAGTGATACAGAACGTTTAAAAATCATGGAGAAAGAGGACGATGGTTTTGTAATATCAGAAGAAGATTTTAAATTACGTGGTCAAGGTGATTTATTTGGAACAAAGCAAAGTGGAGATATGTCATTTAAAATAGCTTCGATTAAGCATGATTATAAGATATTACTTCAAGCTAAAAAAGACTCTAAAGAATACTTAGAGAATAAAGAAACTGATAAGGATTCATTAAAGCAATTAATTATTCAATCTATTACGAAAGTTAATTAAGAAATGGTAACATTTCTTTTCTTTTTATTTTTTCGTAAATTTTTAGACTAAGGTCCGTTTTTTAACGGATTTTTTTCTTTTTCAGAGTTATTGCCGTTTCTAGAATGTTAAACGGAAATAACCTTGATA
>CACZFH010000006.1 GCA_902780395.1 uncultured Erysipelotrichaceae bacterium | reverse complement strand
ATAACAACCAAATGTTTTATGAATTAAAACAATTTGATTATCATTAGGATACATACGAAATCTAAATGTTTTATACATATACCAAACCTCCTAAATTTAGAATATAATACATTTGTTCGGTTGCCAAGTGGTTATTTTAAACGCACTTTCCTTATAAATAAAAAAAGTATTTCATCTGAAATACTTTTTATAAAGTTGGATAAACTCCTGGTCCTATTGGTAATCCTAATATATACCATCCTACTATGATTAATATCCAAGTAATAGACATTATCAAGAAATATGGTGTGATTATTTCTAATGATTTATGAATTGTGAATGGCTTATCCTTGTGCAAATTGTAAACATTTAAATATCCTATAAATATTACAAAAGAAGCTAATAATGGAGTGTATCCTTTAGTCATTGAATCTCCTACTCTAAGAATAATCTGAGCAAATTGAGGAGATATATTGGCCTGCATACACATTGGAACTACTACTGGAGAAAAGATTAGCCATTTACTCGATGGTGAAGTTAATAATAAGTTTGCCACTGCTATAAAAATGATTGAAACAATTATTAATGGTAATCCATTCAATGACAAGTGTCCCAAAAGATTTGCTAGCCAGGCTGTTACTACCATACCAATATTACTTTTTCTAAAAATGGCAATGAATTGACTCATTACAAACAATAAGATAAATACACTTCCTAAATTTTGAAAATTTTTACTAGCATTTTCTATTATCTCTTTATCATTTTTTATTGATTTACTTCCTATACCATAAGCAATTCCTGCTAAGATAAATACTAATGATACTAAGAAAGTAAAACCATCTTGAAAATAAGAATTTTCTCCAAATAATTGTTTTACATATATTTTTTCTTTCATATCTAATAATAATCCCGAACCTGGAAGATTTGGTATTAAGGCATAGATAAATATTAATAATAAAATAATGGAAGTTACTAAAGCAAATTGTAAACCTCTTTTTTCATATTTTTCTTTTTCTATTTCTTTTTGCTCTTCTTCTTCTAGATTAACAATCCTGTATTGCTCTGTCTTGGAAAATTCATCTTCCTTTTTATATTTTCCAATCTTTGGAGCAATTATTCTTTCAATAATAAGTGTTCCTACAATTGAAGTAATAATAGAAGCAACTATAATAAAAATCAAATTAGACGTTAAAGCTATATGAGTATTTTCATCTATTAATAAAGCTGCTTGTTTAGTATAATTAATCAATGATATTTCCATCGATCCTACGAAAATTGATACTCCATAACTAAATGCTACTCCGCAATACGCTGTGATGATTCCTAAAATAGGATTCCTATTATTAATAAAATAGATTAGAGCTGCTAAAGGAATTAATATAGCATACCCTACTTCATTTATTAATGATGATATTGTAGCAATAAATATTACAGTAAATGTTAATCCAGATTTAGAAAGTTTTTTTAAATGCCTTCTGGTGAGAGTTTCTATAAAACCTGTTCCTTCAGCTATCGTTATTCCTATTAATGACATTAGTAGCATACTTAACGGAGCAAATGATAGAAAGTTTTTAGCGGCATTACTTATTATATATTTAAGTCCATCATATGATAATAAATTTTCTACGGCAATTAAAGTAGGCTCTAAATCATTTGTATTAACATTTACCGTATTATAAGTAGCTTGTGCTTGTAGCAAATTTAATAATCCACTTAAAACTATTACTAATAGTGTAAGTAATAAAAAAATAGTAATTGGATGGAA
Source organism: uncultured Erysipelotrichaceae bacterium (assembly GCA_902780395.1). Lineage (GTDB taxonomy): Bacteria > Bacillota_I > Bacilli_A > RF39 > UBA660 > UBA3789. Next base: position 62,052 of record CACZFH010000006.1, on the reverse strand, counting down.
ATAAAACTTTTTCAGTTTTAATCTTGGTCTGTTTTTCATATTAAATCCTTTCTATTCTTTTACTTTCTTTATTTTTTTATTAAAATCAATTCTTGGGATTAGTACTGTTCTTCCACAATTAAGGCATTTTATTTTTATATCTGCTCCTAATCTTACTATTTCCCATTCATTAGTACCACAGGGATGCTGTTTCTTCATGATAACGATTGATCCTAATTGGTAATTTTTATTTTCCATTATGCACCTCAATCTGAGTATACGGAATCTTGATTCCCGCTTCATCAAAAACTTTTTTTATTTCTTTTCTTAGGAATCTTTCAGTAACAAATTGTTTCATTGGTTTTGTTTCTACTGCTATACGATATATTACTCCTGAATCTCCTAATTCATTTACTCCCCATAACTCTAAATCTTTGGTGGCAAATTCTAATTTACCATTACATTTATCAAATAGTTTTTGGAAAGCTTCTTCTATTTTCTTTGATTCACATTCATAGGCTATTGAAACATCTACTATAGCTAATGAATTATTCAAACTATAATTAATAATGTTATCCATATAATGATTAGCTACGATTTTGGTTGCTCCTTTTATATTTCTTATTCTTGTTGTTCTTAGTCCTATGAATACTACTTCTCCCATAAAACCGTCTATTTCAATGGTATCTCCTATTTCATATTCACCTTCGGTAATAATAGAAAAACCTGCAATTAAGTCTTTAGCAAGATCTTGAAAAGCTAATCCTATAATAGCAGTTCCTATTCCTAATCCAGCTAATATGGATTTCACATTAATTCCATATAATGATAATATTGCTAATGATACAAATATTACAATTAGATATTTTATTATGTTAATAATTAATATACTTAGAGTTTGTACTCTTTGCTTTTGAGTTATCTTTAAATTTCTTTTGTTATTAATGGCTTTTTGAATTATTTTTTTTATAATGCGAAAGATAACCACTCCTATTACAATATATATAATTGGCAGTATTATAATTTTTAAGTCGATGGTTGTTCCTGAAATATCTACTTTCATATTATTTTCCTACCTCTATATTCATATATTCTAATAAGCGATTTAAATCATTTTCATTTACAAAGCTTATTTCAATTTTATTCTTTTTTATAGTTACTTTTGTGCCTAGTTTTTCACTTAATTCTTCTTGTAAATAACTATACTCATTTTGAACCTTTATTTTAGATTTTTGAGGATTTGTTTTTACTACATCATTTTCTTGACTTATTTCTTCGAGTTTTCTAACACTTATTCCTTCTTCTATTATTTTTTTAGCTAATTCTTCTTGTTGATTTATATTTTCTAATTTGCTTAGAACTCTAGCATGTCCCATAGATATTAATTTATTGTTTACTTCATTTTGAATATCTTCTGGAAGAGTTAATAATCCTAACATATTTGTTATATGACTTCTACTTTTTCCTAATCTTTTAGCTAATTCTTCTTGAGTTAAAGAAAGTGTTTCTTGTAATTTCTTATATGCTGTTGCTTCTTCAATAGCACTTAAGTTTTCTCTTTGAAGATTTTCTAGCAATGCTATTTCCATCATTTGAGTATCATTAAAATCTCTAATAATAGCTGGCACTTCTTCTAAACCTGCTAATTCTGAAGCTTTAACTCTTCTTTCTCCGGCTATTATTTCATAGCCTTTAATTGATTTTTTTACAATAATTGGTTGGAATACTCCATGTTCTTTAATGGAGCTTGCTAGTTCCTCTAAAGCTTGTTGATCAAAATTCTTTCTTGGCTGATATGGGTTACTTCTTAGGTCTTTTATTTTTACCATTGTTATTTCATCTTTAGATGAATTACTAACTATTTTTTCTTCTACTGTATTGTAATCCAATACTTCACTATTAAATAATTCTTCTAACCCTCTTCCTAAAGCTCTTCTCTTTGGAATTCCTGATTCTGTTGTATTATTGTTTTCCATTTCTTTCAATCACTTCCTTTGCTAGATTTAGATAAGCTTCTGAACCTCTACTTTTTGGATCATAAGCTATGATTGGTTCTCCGTGTGATGGAGCCTCTGTCAATCTTACCAATCTTGGAATAATCGTGTTATATACTTTTTCTTTAAAGAATTTTCTAATATCTTCAACTACTTCAAAACCTAGATTCGTTCTAGAATCCAACATTGTAAGTAATACTCCTTCAATATCTAATGTAGGATTTAATGTTTTTTGAGACATCATAATTGTTTTTAGTAATTGGGTAATTCCTTCTAGAGCAAAAAACTCACATTGAACAGGGATTATTACTGAATTTGATGCAGCTAGAGCATTGGTTGTTATTAGAGATAGGGATGGTGGACAATCTAGAATAATAAAATCAAAACTATCTTTTATATCCATTAAGCTTATTTTTAGTTGTTCTCCTTTTTTAAAGTTAGCATCACTATTACTTTTTTCAATTAATTCATACTCTAATCCTGCTAAATTAATTGTGGCTGGAATAACATATAAATTTTTATATCTTGTTTTAATAATTGCTTCTGTTATTTTGCATTCTCCAATTAAAACATCATAAATACTTCTTTCTATTTCTCCCTTGTTAATACCTACTCCAGTTGTGGTATTTCCTTGTGGATCAAGATCAATTAGTAATACTTTTTTACCTAATACTGCTAATGATGCTGAAAGATTAATACTACTTGTTGTTTTTCCTACTCCACCTTTTTGATTTACTAATGAAATTGCCTTTCCCATCTAATCACCCATTTTCCATATTACTTTTATATTGTATCAAAGAATGTTCTTTTTTTAAATGATTTTCATAAAAAAAGTAGATTTCTCTACTTTTCTGCTTCTGTTTTATCTATCTTAATAATTATTTGATAAGATTTTTCAAAATTCATCTCATCTGTATTTATTATTATTCCATGTTCTTTTAAATCTGTTACTAGTTTTCTAATTTTATCTGTTGCTTGTTCAATTGTATAATTAGAAGTTGTTTCAATTGGTTCTTCTTTATTTACTTCTGGGGTAGATGTTGGTTTTAAGAACATGTTGTTATCCGTAGAATCAATTGTTGATACTGGCTCAGGTTCAGAATCAAATTCTGGTATTTTGAAATAATCAGAGTTAGCTTCTTTTTCTTCTATTTCTGAATCAGTTTTTACGATTTTTTCAGCTGGAGTTATAAATTGATTAGATGGTTTGGGTGAGATTGGGTTACCTATGTTTAATAAACTATCTAAATCTCCTTCTTCTGATGATTCAGGCTTAATATCTGTTGCTTCTTCTTTTATTTTATTAACATCCACTGGTGTTATTGCAGTTGGTAACTCAATTGAATTACCTCCTTCATCCTCATCATCATCTTCTTTGCCAATTTCTCCAAAATTAATGAACTTATGAGTCTTATTTAATTCATTTTCATTTCCTGCTTCTCCTTCAGTTGGAGGTGCCAATGTTACTTTTCCAAAGTTAGATGTGTCTTTTGGTAATTCAGCTGTTGGCATTAATGGATTACTATTAACAAAATCTATTGACGCTATGTCATTTTCTTGTGTTTTTGGTTCTTTTGGATGCATTTCTTTGATTTCATCTTCTAGAGCTCTAACACTCATCTTATTATCAATTACCTTCTTTAACATAGTTTTTTGTTCTTCTATATCAGTTAAATTCAATAATGTTCTTGCATGTCTTTCTGATATTTCTTCTTTTAATAGGGCATCTTGAATCTCTTCAGGTAAAGATAATAGACGGATTTTATTAGCAACAGCAGATTGACTTTTGCCCATTGTTTTTGCTAATTCTTCTTGTGTCATTTCGTCTATTTCTAATATTTTTTGATATGTTCTAGCTTCTTCTATAGGATTTAAGTTCTTTCTCTGCAAATTTTCTAATAATGCTACTTTGGAACTTTCTTTATCATCTAAATCTCTGATAATAGCTGGGATTTTCGTTAAACCTGCTAAGGCAGATGCTTTATATCTTCTTTCTCCTGCGATAATTTCATATTTTCCATTTACATTTCTAACAATGATTGGTTGTATAACTCCATGTTCTTTGATAGATACAGCTAGTTCTTTTAGCGCTTTTTCATCAAATACTTCACGTGGTTGAAATCTATTTGGAATAATATCATCTAGGTATAATTGTACTACTTCATCTTTATCATCTGGATACATAATAACCCCTCACTTTATTCTTTTTAGTTTTCCTATGTTAACATTATATAGTATTTTTTGTTTTCTTTCAACTTATTTTTTATAGAAAAACATGCTTTCTTGCATGTTTCATCTATTTTTCATAATTACTAAGCTTCGATCACTATTCTCTAATGGTAGTTTAAATTTTATTATATTTTCTATTTTATATCTTTTGGATAATTTTTCTATAACTTGGTCATTTAATTCTTCTTCGACATTTCCTTTCATAGCTATAAATATGCCATTTTTCGAAAGCAAATGCATTGTATAATTCACTAATTTTTCTATATTTGCTACGGCTCTTGATGTTACTACATCAAATTTTCCTTTATAATCTTCTCCTCTAAAATGAATAGCTTCTATATCTTTTAATTCTAATTCTTTTATTATAATATTTAAATAATTTACTCTTTTTTGCAGTGAATCTATCAATGTTATTTTTAAATTTGGATATATTATTTTCAATACTATTCCAGGAAATCCGGCTCCTGTACCAACGTCACAAAGTGTTTTTTCTTTTGTTAAATCAATGGCTTTGGCTATTGTTAAACTATCATAGAAATGTTTTAAATAGACATCTTCTTTTTCTACTATTCTTGTTAAATTAATCTTTTGATTCCATTCAACCATTAATTGATAGAATTTTTCTAATTTATTTATTTGTTCTTCTGTAATTTCTATGTTTAATTCTTGTAATGATTTTATAAATTGTTCTTTATTCATCTATTTCACACTCTTTTTCTATAATAATCTAGATTTTTTTACTATTTATTTTTTTGATTATTTCCATATTCTTTTTTCAAATATACAGAAAGAATTGAAATGTCAGAAGGGTTTACTCCGCTGATTCTAATTGCTTGGGCAATTGTAGTCGGTCTTACTTCTTTTAATTTTTGTCTAGCTTCACTAGCAATATTCTTAATTTTATCGTAATCAATATCTTGTGGAATTTGTTTTTTTTCTAGTTTTAACATTTTTTCAGCTTCCTTATATGACTTTTCAATATATCCTTTATATTTTAAATATATTTCTACTTGCTCTTTGATAGCTTCTTCATAAGGAATATGTTGAAATTGTTCTAGAAAAGCGAATTTTATTTCCGGCCTTCCAAGTAATTGTTCAAAGGATAATGTAGCATTAGGAACAGAATAGTTTTGTTCTTCAAATCTTTCTCTGACTTCTTTGGTTATTTTTAATTTTTGATTTTTTGCCCATTCTAGGCATTCTTGAATTTTTTGTTCTTTTATCTTAAGTTTTGTTATTTGTTCATCATTAATTAGGCCTACTTCATAGCCATATTTTCTTAGTCTCTGATCGGCATTGTCACTTCTTAATAATAAGCGATATTCTGCTCTACTTGTTAATAATCTATATGGATCTCTAATTCCTTTTGTTATTAAATCATCAATTAGGACTCCTATATATGCTTCATTTCTTTTTAATACTAATGGCTCTTTTTGTTCTAATTTTAGTGATGCATTGATTCCAGCCATTAATCCTTGACAGGCAGCTTCTTCATAACCACTTGTCCCATTTATTTGACCTGCTGTAAATAGATTTTCTAATACTTTTGTCTCTAAAGAAGCCTTTAATTGGGTTGGATAAATGGCATCATATTCTATTGCATAACCATATTTTAATATTTTGGCGTGTTCAAAACCAGGTAAGCTATGCACCATTAATTCTTGAACTTCTTTTGGCATTGATGTTGAAAATCCTTGTAGATACATGTCATCATAATATCTACTTTCTGGTTCTATAAATAATTGATGTCGTTCTTTATCTTTAAATCTAACTACTTTATCTTCTATAGATGGACAATATCTTGGCCCAATTCCCTCAATATCATCTAATGCTCCATACATAGATGACTTATTTAGATTTTCTCTTATTATTCTATGAGTTTCTTCTGTTGTATAAGTTAGGTGGCAAGGAATTTGATCTTCTATTTTGTATTGAGGTTCTAAATCAAAACTAAATGTTAAATATTTGTCGTCACCAGGTTCTACTTTTGTTTTGGAAAAGTCAATTGAATTTTTATCAATTCTTTGGGGAGTACCTGTTTTTAATCTTTTGATAATAAAACCATATTCTCTTAATTTATCACTTAAGTGTTGAGATGGTTTTTCTCCATGTGGTCCTTGTCTTGTCCTAGTATTACCAACTAAAATATCGGCTTTTAGATAAGTACCTGTTGTTAAAATTACTATTTTTGACTCTATTTTTTCGCCATCTTCTAGAATAATACCTTTTACTGTTTTATTATCAACAATAAGGTCTTCTACCATTCCTTCTTTTATTTCAAGATGCTCTAAAGTATTTAAAGTATTTAACATTTCTTTAGGATAGGCTATTTTATCTCCTTGAGCTCTTAATGATTGGACTGCTGGTCCTTTAGCACTATTTAACATTTTGATTTGAAGATGAGTTTTATCAGCAATTTTTCCCATGATTCCACCAAGAGCATCTATTTCACGAACAACTATTCCTTTAGCACTTCCTCCTATATGGGGATTACATGGCATATCAGCTATATTTTTTAGATTGCCTGTTATTAGTAGTGTTTTATGCCCTTTTTTGGCTGAAGCATATGCGGCTTCACAACCGGCATGTCCTCCTCCTACTACAATTATTTCATACATTTTCTCACCTTCTTTATTTACCTAAGCAAAATCTTTTAAACATCTCGTCTAATAATTCTTCTTCATATGTTGAACCATTTATGGTACCTAGTTCTTCCCAAATATTTTTTATATCTAATTCAATCATATCGATAGGAACATTGTTTGTTAATGATTCTTCTATCTCTTCTATTCTTTTTAAACATCTTTTCAAGATACTAATACTTCTTGTATTACTTAAATATGTTGGATCTTTTGTTTCTATTTCTTCTATATTAAATAATTCTATTATTTTTTCTTTTAATTCATCTATTCCTTTATTCTCAGTGATACTTAGTTCAACTATTTTGTTTTTATCTATTCTTATTTCTTCTTTATTTAATCTATTTTCTAAGTCTATTTTGTTTATTAAAACGATATATTTTTTATTTTTTACTTTATCTAATAGTTCTTTCATATCATCAGTTAATTCTTCATTATTATTTAACATAAATAAAACTAAATCTGATTCTTCCATAATTTTTAGACTTTTCTCTACTCCAATAGCTTCTATTATGTCTTCTGTCTCTCTAATTCCAGCTGTATCAATCATATTTAATACAATACCATTGATTTGAATTTGCCCCTCTACAATATCTCTTGTAGTTCCGGCTATATTGGTAACAATTGCTTTATCTTCTTGTAGTAATGCATTTAATAATGAACTCTTTCCGACATTAGGTCTACCTATAATGGATGTCTTAATTCCCTCTTTGATTATTTTACCATTTTCTGATTCTTTTAATATTTTCTTTATTTTTTCTTTTAATTTCATAACTTTTGGTATTAGTAAATCATTAGTTATGATATCTACATCATCATATTCAGGATAATCTATATTCACATTAATATTTGAAATTATTTGAACCATATCATTTCTTAATTCATTAATCAAAGATGATGTTTTTCCATCTATTTGATTAGCAGCCATTTTTCTTTGATTTTCCGTCTTAGCATCTATCATATCCATTACAGCTTCTGCTTCTAATAGATCTATTCTACCATTTAAAAATGCTCTTTTGGTGAATTCTCCTGGCTCTGCTAAACGACATCCTTTTTCAAGTAATAACTCTAATACTTTATTTGTTGGAGCTATTCCTCCATGGGTATTAATTTCTACCACATCTTCAGTAGTAAAGGTTCGAGGAGATTTCATTACTGATACTAATACTTCATCAATTATTTCTTCTTGATTAACAATATGACCATAATTAATGGTGTGTGAATCTACTTTTGATAAATCTTTTCCTTTAAAAATACTATTTACTATGGAAATAGCTTCTTCTCCACTAATTCTTACTATTGCAATTGCACCTATTCCTTGTGATGTAGCAATTGCACATATTGTATCGTTCATATTTTCCCTCCTCTTTTTTCTGGTAGTATTATAGCATATTTATCTATTTTTTCACAAAAAAAAAGAAAGTTTTTTCTTTCTTTTTGGTGATTGGACACTCTTATTTTAATTATTCTTCTTCTTTTGGCTTCACAACAACATATCTATTAGGTTCTTCTCCTTCACTTTCTGTATAAACCTTTTTGTTATTGGTTAGAGCATTGTGAATTATTCTTCTTTCGTAAGAATTCATAGAATCTAATTTTACTTCTACTTTAGTAGCCGCTACTTCACGGGCAATTCTTTTAGCAAGTCTTTCTAATGTTTTTTCTCTTTTTTCTTTATATTCATTTACATCTATCATAAATTTATAATTTCGACCTAATTCTGTATTTAAATATTGACTTACTACCATTGATAAGGCCTTTAGATTCTTACCATTTTTGCCAATTAATAGAGCATCATTATCAGAGAAAATAATATATTTAGGTACTTCTTCTTTATTTTTTACTTCAATGTTAACGTTATATCCCATACTTTTTAGGATTTTTATTAAATAATCTTTGATATCTTTTATTACTTCTCTTTTTTCAATGACTTCTATTTCTACTTTTTTACTTCTAAAAAGTCCACCTTTTGTTGTTTCTAATTCTCTGATAAAAAGATTTTCTTCTACTTCTTGTAAATCTTCTTTGGCAAGTTGTATTGCTTCTTCTTTGGATTTTCCTACATAATTATGCTTTTCCATGTACTTCTTTACTCCTTTTCACTAATATATTTTGCACTATTGTAAATAAGTTAGAAGTTACCCAATAAATACCTAAACCAGTTGGCATAAATAGGGCAGTAACTACTATCATTATTGACATCATAGTTGGCATCATCTTCATAGTTGGATCTTCCATATTTCCTGTTGAATTCATTTTAAATGAGAAGAATGTAGTTCCAGCTATTAAAACCATTAATATTAAATAGGCATAGAAAGTAGGTAAAGTAACTCCAACAGATGGGGTTGTTCCTAACTGTAATCCTAGAAATTTGTCTTCAAATATAACTGGTGTTCTTTGAACTGCTTCAAAGAATGCTATAAAAATTGGTAATTGGATAAAAGCAAATAAACATCCAGATAGGGGATTAATATTATATTTTTTATAAACAGCCATCATTTCTTGATTTTGTTTCATTAATGATTCTTGATCTTGTTTATTTTCATATTTTTTCTGAATTCTATTCAACTCTGGTTGAGCTTTTTTCATTAATTCTGATTGTAATGCTGTCTTCCTAGTAATTGGAAAAGCTATTAATCTAATTAATAAGCTAATAATAATAACTGATAAACCATAATTCTTTATTAATACACCTAATTTTAATAGAATAAACGCTAACGGTTTTACAAAGAATGTATTCCAAAGACCTTCATATTTTCCAGATGTTATTTTAAATTCAGAACATTCAGGTAGTTTACTTAAATCTACTTTATATTTTTCATATATTTTTGTAGTTTTAGGATTGGTTGGCTTACAAAGAATATTAGACATTAATGTTTGTCCTGTATTTTCATTTTTTACAGCTTTATTGTTACTATCTTTTAATACAGTAGAGCAGCCAGTTGTTATTAATAGTAACATTATAATAATTATAATTTTAATCTTATTTTTTTTCTTTTTCATTATTTAACCCTTTCTTATTATTATTTATTAAAGAAAAGAATTCCCTTTCTAATAAATCATATGGCATATTAATTGCCTCTTTCCTTAATATTATAATATAATCTTTCTTATTTACATAGTTTTTTTTATATTTATCTATGATAGATCTTATTTTTCTCTTATAAGTATTACGAAAAACAGCATTTCCTAATTTTTTGCTTACAGATATTCCAAATCTATCATATGGTAGTTCATTGGGTAAAGAATGAATAATATAATATTTATTTTTAAGACAAAAACCATTTTTTATAATATTTTCAAAATCTCTATTTGTTTTTACAATATATAACTTTCTCATATAACCATTCCTTTAGAGTAAAAAACCACTGTTTAGCAGCGGTATTTTATTTACAAAGACTTTTACGTCCTTTACGACGACGGCGATTTAATACATTTGTTTTTTTGCGTGCAAAAAATCCTAATCTTTTTGCTTTCTTCTTATTATTAGGTTGATATGTTCTTTTCACTTGTTCCACCTCCAGACATAAATCTACATTATTATAATAATAAGATTGTTGATTTGTCAATGAAAACTTCTTTTTTAAATTAATTATTCACATTTTCAACAGGTTTGTTGAAAACTTTTTCCTATTCTGTTTATAAAAATCTGTGGAAAATGTGGAAAACTTATTATTTTGGTTATATTACGATAATTTTAACTGTGGATAATACGGTGGATTATCTGTTAATAATTATTTTTTTGTAATATTTCTTTTTTTTTCAACACTTTTTATGTAGAATATTTTGTGGATAATTATATCTTTTATTTATAAAAAAAAATTATAAAAAAAGTGGTTTCTTTTTTAATTATTCTCGTGTAGAATAAATGGTAATTAATGAATCTTGTGGGGAGATGGTTGTATGGATTATGACGTGATATGGTCAAAACTTTTAGAACAAATCAAAAATGAATTATCAACTATCTCATATTCTACTTGGTTTCAAGATACTAAATTATATAAGTTAGAAGATGATAAAGCTTATATTATTGTAAGTATGCTAATTCATAAGAAACATTTAATGGATAACTATTCAGAATTAATTATTAATAATTTACAAAATCTTACAGGTAATACTTATGAGTTATGTTTTTTATTAAATGAAGAAATTCAAGAAGAAGAAAAGAAACAACAAGAAAAGAAAAAAGTGAATGAATCTACTGTTACTATTACAAAAGATAATGAAAATATTAATAATAATCTTAATAAAAAATATTCATTTGATAATTTTATTGTTGGTAATAGTAATAAATTTGCTCATGCTGCTGCATTGAGTGTTGCTGAAAATCCTGGACATATGTATAATCCTTTGTTTTTATATGGAAATAGTGGTTTAGGAAAAACACATTTGATGCATGCTATTGGTAATTATATTGTTGAAAATACTAATAAACGGGTATTATATGTCACAAGTGAACAATTTAGGCAAGATTTTGTAAAAGCTAATCGTAAAGATGACAGTGGTACTAATTTTAATTATATTGATTTCTTTAAGAATAAATATCGAAATATCGATGTATTATTGATAGATGATATACAGTTTCTAGGAGGAGCGGGGAAAAGTCAGGAAGAGTTTTTTCATACATTTAATAACTTATATAATGATAGTAAACAGATTATTATTTCTTCTGATCGTTCTCCTACAGATTTAAAGTTATTGGAAGATAGATTACGTACTCGATTTACTTGGGGGTTAACAGTTAATATTTATCCTCCTGAACATGCTTTAAAAATTGAAATTCTAAAGAAAAAAATCATTGCTGGTAATTGTGAGCAGGATATTCCAGATGAAGTTGTTGAATATGTTGCTTCTAATATTGGTCCTGATGTAAGACAGTTAGAAGGCTCAGTTACAAGATTGCTTGCCTATTCGGCTATTATGGGAGGAGAAAGAATAACTTTAGATTTAGCAATTGAGGCTTTAAAAGACTTTATAAGTACCGGAATAGGGGAGAAAAATGATATTCAAAGAATACAAAAAATTGTTTCAGAGTATTTTCAAATTACCGTAGAAGATATTCGAAGTAAAAAAAGAAGCTCCAATATATCATTTCCTAGGCAGATTGCTATGTATCTATGTAGAGATATGACTACAGAGTCATTTCCAAAGATTGGTACTGAATTTGGTGGTAAAGATCATACTACTGTAATGCACTCAGTTGAAAAAATTGAAAATGAAATAAAAACTAATAAAGATTTAGCAAATATTATTGAAAAATTGAAAAAAGATATAGGGGTTGTTTAAAAAATGGAGTTTTTAAAGTTTTTATCCACAAGAATATGTTAATTAAAACTTTGATATTTCATGGAAAAAATTGACTTTTCACTTTTTCCACAGTAATAATATAAATATATATAAGAAAGAAGGAATTATAAATGAAATTTACAATTAAAAAGGAATTATTGTTAGAATCATTAAGTAAAGTATCAAAAGCTATTTCAACTAAAAATTTAATACCAGTATTAGCAGGAGTAAAATTTGAATTAAAAAAGAAGAAATTAATACTAACAGCTAGTGATAATGATATTACTATTCAAACTACTATAGAAGCTAATAAAGAAGAAGATTTTAAAATAGAGAGTGAAGGTAGTATTATTATTCAAGGTAAATATATTTTAGATATTGTTCGTAAATTACCTGAAGAGTTTGTTAATATTGAGGTTATAGATGATTTAAAGATATTAATTTTTACTGAAAATAGTGAATTTAATTTGAATGGTATTAGTGAAAGTGAATATCCTAACATTGGTCTTGAAGAAAGTAAGAAGAAAATTGATGTAACAGCTGGTACACTAAAAAATATTGTTTATCAAACAGCTTTTGCTTCATCAAATGAAGAAAGTAAGCCTGTTTTGACTGGTATAAACTTTAATATTGTTGGAGATTTATTAGAATGTAATTCTACAGATTCTTATCGTTTAGCTAGAAAAGTTATTCATTTAGATAAATCTAGTGAAGAAAACTATAATATTGTAATTCCAAGCCATAATTTATTAGAATTTACTAAAATATTAGGTAGTGATGAAGAAATAGTTGAATTGCATATTTTTAATAATAAGATATTATTTAAGACTGGTAATTTAAAATTTGAGTCTAGATTGATTAATGGTACTTATCCTAATACTTCTAATTTATTACCTAGTGATTCTATGTTAGTTATTAGTACTAATTTAAATGATTTATATAATGTAATTGATCGTGTTAGTATTTTAACTAGTGATAAAGAGAAGAATATTGTTACATTGGAAACTAGTGGAAATACCTTACTTCTTAAGAGTAGTTCTGTTGAAATAGGTAGGGTTGAAGAAAAGATGCAGATTCAAAAAAGTAATGATGAAGATATTAAAATCTCATTTAGTGCAAAATATATGATGGAAGCATTAAAGAGTTTTTCTACTACAACTATTGATTTACATTTTGTTGGGGAAATTAAACCAATTCTAATTAAATCAACAGAAGATGAGAGTTTAACTCAATTAGTATTACCTATACGTACTTATTAATAGTGGATTTTTTCCACTTTTTTTGTGGAAAAATATTTTTTTTGCGTATTATATAAATAGAAATCAAATATTTTTTTCTTTTTCTACAAAAATTGACATATTACGACAAAATGATGTGATATAAAATTTGTGAAAGCGTGTATATTGCTTTCAAAGGGGGATTTATATGAATTATGAAATAAGTAGGGGTACTTTAGCAATTGTACCCAATGAAGGAAATTCAAGTATGATATATGAGGATGAAACTCAATATATTGTTCCTGAAAAACCTTTTAAAATTATGGAGGATAGTTGTAAATACTTTGGTAGTACTTATGAAGGAAGAAAAAATGGAGCTCGAGATATTTTAGGTGCTGAATATAAAGTACCTATTGTAGTTGAGGATGAGAATAATCTGATTGTTTTTCCAACAACTTCTCCATTAGCTGAAGATTGTGTCTGGATTTCTTTAAAAAGAGTTAAAAATATTGAGAAAAATGATTTTAATACAACTAAGGTTATTTTTGATAATAATACTGAAATTGTAGTGGATTGTTCTTATCGAACAATGGAAAATCAATTATCTAGGGCCTCTAGGTTGGATTTAATTCTTAGAAACCATAAAAATAGTTAAAAATAACTATTTTTTTGTGCTTTTTAAGGCCATTTGTGGTATAATAGGTTTGTGTGTATAGAGATACTGTATTAGGGGATAGGTGATTATATGAGCTTTTTAAATGGGTTAAAATGATAATAAGTAAAATTTCTTTAGTTGGGTTTAGAAATTATTCTAATACTTCTATTTCTTTAGGAAATGGCATGAATATCTTTGTTGGAGATAATGCTCAAGGAAAGACTAATATCTTAGAGGGAATTACTTTTTTAGCACTTACTAAATCTCATAGAATCGGTGTTAATCCTAATGTTATTCAGTTTAATAAAAAAAAGTGTAAACTTACTGGTACTATTAAAAAAAATAAGATTATTTCAAAATTGGAAATTGAGATGACTGATGATTATAAGAAATTATGGGTTAATAAGACTGAAATTAGAAAAGTTGCTGATTATATTTCTTATTTAAATATAATTGTTTTTACTCCTGATGATTTAGAAATAGTTAAAGGATCTCCTAGTGTTAGAAGAAATTTGTTAAATATTCAATTGTCTCAAATATCAAAAGAATATCTTCAATATTACAATGAATATAATAAATTGTTAAAAACTAGAAATGAGTATTTGAAAGTGTTATTTAATAATAATATAGCTGATAAAACTTATTTGGATATTCTAACTGATAAATTAATTGAAAAAGCGGTGTTTATTTATCAAAAAAGAAATGATTATATTAATATGGTTAATTTGTCTATTGATTCACATTATTATGATATTTCTAAAGATAAAGGAATTTCTGTTAAATATGTCCCTAATATTGAAATAGAAGAATTTGATAGTGAGTCATTGAGAAAGAGATTAAAACATTTATTTAAGAAAAATTATATGAAAGAACTTAATTATGGTATGACTCTATATGGTCCTCATAGAGATGATTTTTATTTTGAATATAATCAACATGATTTAAAATTTTTTGGATCTCAAGGACAACAAAAACTAGCTATTTTATCATTTAAATTATCTGAAATAGAGATTTTTAAGGAGTTTTGTGGTACTTCACCTGTACTATTATTAGATGATATATTTAGTGAATTTGATATAAAAAAAAGAAATCAATTATTAAAGAAAATTAGTAGTAATGATATTCAAAGTATTATTACTACTACTGATTTAAAAAATATACAAAAGAAATATGTTGAAAATGCCTATGTTTTTCATGTGAAAAATGGCGAGATAAATAGAAAGTAGGTAGTATTATGAATGAAGAAAAAGTATTAAAAGAGTATGATTCATCAGCTATACAGGTATTAGAGGGACTAGAAGCAGTTCGTAAAAGACCAGGCATGTATATTGGATCTACTAGTTCAAGAGGATTACATCATTTAGTATGGGAAATTGTGGATAATGCCATAGATGAAGCTTTAGCAGGTTATTGTACTCATATAGAAGTTACTATTTGTAAAGATAATAGTATCATTGTAAAAGATGATGGACGTGGAATTCCTGTAGATATTCATCCAAAAACTGGTAAAAGTACTGTTGAAACAGTTTATACAGTATTACATGCTGGTGGTAAGTTTGGTGGAGGAGGATATAAAGTATCTGGTGGATTACATGGTGTTGGTGCTAGTGTAGTTAATGCTTTAAGTGATTGGTTAGAGGTAACAGTTTATAAGAATGGAAATGTTTATTATCAAAGATTTAGTCATGGTGGTCATCCTGATGATGAATTAAAGATAATTGATCAATGTGATAAAGATAGAACTGGTACAACTGTTCACTTTTTACCTGATGATGATATTTTTACTGAAACTACAGTTTATGATTATGATATTTTAAAAAATCGTTTAAAAGAGTTAGCTTTTTTAAATAAGGGATTAAGAATTTCTTTATTTGATGAGAGAGAAGCTGATAAAAAGGATTCTTTTCATTATGAAGGTGGTTTAGTAGAATATGTTGCTATGCTTAATAAAAGTAAAACTCCTATTCATGAAACTATAGTTGATGTTGAAGGAGAAGAAAATGATATTAAGGTTGAAGTAGCTCTTCAATATAATGAAACTTATAATGAAAGTATTTATTCTTTTGTTAATAATATTACTACTCCTGAAGGTGGTACTCATGAAGATGGTGTTCGTAGAGCATTAACTAGGATTTTAAATAAGTATGCAACAGCTAATAATTTACTTAAGGAAAAAGATGATCCTTTAACTGGTGAGGATGTTAGAGAAGGAATAACTATGATTATTTCGGTTAAACATCCTAATCCTCAATTTGAGGGACAAACAAAAACTAAATTAGGAAATAGTGAAGTTAGAGGAATTGCTGATAAAATATTTTCTGAAGCATTTGAACGTTTTCTTCTTGAAAATCCTGATCAAGCTAGAGTAATTGTAGATAAATCAATGACAGCTAGTAGGGCAAGAGTTGCTGCTAAAAAAGCAAGAGAATTAACTCGTCGTAAAGGTGATTTAGATGTAACTAATTTTTATGGTAAATTATCTGATTGTAAGAGTAAAGATGCTACTATTTCTGAGATCTTTTTAGTCGAGGGAGATTCTGCAGGTGGTTCTGCTATTAAGGGTAGAGATTCTATGACTCAAGCAATTCTGCCTTTAAGAGGAAAGATATTAAATGTTGAAAAAGCTAGACTTGATAGGGCTTTAGGTAATGAAGAAATAAGAACTATTATTACTGCATTTGGTACTGGAATAGGTGAAGAATTTGATTTATCGAAATTAAGATATCATAAAATTATTATTATGACCGATGCTGATGTAGATGGTAGTCATATTCGTGTTTTATTATTAACATTATTCTATCGTTTCTTCAGACCTATTGTTGAAGCTGGTCATATTTATGCAGCACAACCACCTTTATTCTGTATTAAGCATGGTAAAACAATTAAATATGTATTAAATGAAGATGAAAGAGATGAATATTTAGCTAATTTATCTCCTAATACTAAATATGAAATTACTCGTATGAAAGGTTTAGGAGAGATGGATGCTGAGGAATTAAATGAAACTACTATGGATATAAAATCTCGTGTTTTGCGTCAGATTACGGTTGAAGATGCTATGGCTGCTGATGAAGTTTTCTCTAAATTAATGGGTGAAGAGGTTGAGCCTCGTCGTGAATTTATTGAAACTAATGCAACTTATGTAGAGAATTTGGATATTTAGGAGGGTTTATTGATGGATAGATTAGAAAAAAATAATATTGTTAAAGAAGTACAAGATTCATTTTTAGAGTATTCTATGAGTGTTATTGTAGCTAGGGCATTACCTGATTTAAGAGATGGTTTAAAGCCTGTTCATAGAAGAATTTTATATTCTATGTATGAATCTGGTTATACTCCTGATAAACCTCATAAAAAGAGTGCAAGAATTGTTGGAGATGTTATGGGTAAATATCATCCTCATGGTGATTCTTCTATTTATGAAGCTATGGTAAGAATGGCACAAGATTTCTCTTATCGATATATGTTAGTAGATGGACATGGTAATTTTGGTAATATTGAAGGTTATGGTGCTGCTGCTATGCGTTATACTGAGTCAAGATTATCAAAAATCTCTTTGGAATTATTAAGAAATATTAATAAAGATACTGTTAATTTTATTCCTAATTTTGATGAGAGTGAGAGGGAACCTGAAGTTTTACCTTCTCGTTTTCCTAATATATTAGTTAATGGAACTACTGGTATTGCTGTTGGTATGGCTACTAATATTCCACCTCATAATTTAGGTGAAGTTATTGATGGTTGTGTTGCTTACATTGATAAACCTGATATTGAGTTAGATGAGTTAATGCAGTATATAAAAGGTCCTGATTTTCCAACGGGTGCTATTATTTTAGGAAATAGTGGAATTCGTAAGGCTTATGAAACTGGTCGGGGTTCTATTACTGTTCGTAGTAAGGCTACTATTGAAGAGGAAAATGGCAAACAATTAATTATTATTGATGAGGTTCCTTATGGTGTTAATACTTTGGAATTAAAAAATAAAGTAGCTGAATTAGTTCATAATAAAGTAATTGATGGAATTGCTGATTATCATTCTGATTTAAAAGATGGAATTAAGATTACAATTACTTTAAAAAGGGATGCTAATGCACAAGTTGTTTTAAATAAATTATATAAGCATACTCAATTTCAAACTACTTATGGAATTATTTTCTTGATGCTAGATCAAGGCGTTCCTAAAACATTAGGATTAAAGGAAATTATATCTAAGTATATTGATTATCAAAAGGAAGTAATAATACGTAGGACTAGATTTGATTTGGATGTTGCTGAAAAAAGAGTTCACATTTTAGAAGGTTTAAAAATAGCTCTTGATCACATTGATGCTGTTATTAAATTAATTCGTGGATCTCAATCTGATGATGATGCTAAAGCTGGTTTGATGAGTAATTTTAAGTTAACTGAGATTCAAGCAACTAATATTCTTGAAATGAGATTACGCCGTTTAACCGGATTAGAGAGAGAAAAAATAGAAAATGAATTAAGTGATTTATTAAATACAATAACTGAATTAAAGGCAATTTTAGCTAGTGATGAGAAGGTATTAGAGGTAATTAAAAATGAACTTCTTGAAATTAAACAAAAATATGGTGATGAAAGACGTACTAATATTGATATGACAGCTATTGAATACATTGAAGATGAATCTTTGATACCAGAGGAAGATGTTATTATCAATTTAACTAGAAATGGTTATATTAAGCGATTAAGAACAGATACTTATAAAACTCAAAATAGGGGTGGTGTAGGTATTAAAGGAATGGCTACAAATGAAGAGGATTTTGTAGAACATTTAATTTCTATGAGTACTCATGATTATATTTTATTCTTCTCAAATCGAGGTAGAGTTTATAGAATGAAAGGTTATGAGGTTCCTGAATTTTCTAGACAATCAAAAGGCTTACCTGTTATTAATTTATTACCTTTAGAAAAGGACGAGAACATTAGTTCGATAGTTAGTATTGGTCAAAATGATGAAGATACAAAATATTTAATGTTTGCTACAAAAAATGGTATTGTTAAAAGAACACCTATTGAGGAATTTGATAATATTCGAAAAGGTGGTAAAATTGCTATTGTTTTGAAGGATAATGATGAACTTATAAGTGTTAACAGCACTTGTGGAAAAAATGAAATTGTTATTGGAGCAAGTAATGGTAGACTTGTTAGATTTAATGAAGAAGAAGTTCGTTCAATGGGTAGAAGTAGTTCTGGAGTTAAGGGAATGGAACTTAATGGTGCTGTTGTTGTTGGTGCAGAGGTTGTACAACCTGGTGATCTTGTATTAATTGTTACTGAAAATGGTTATGGAAAACAAACTATTATTGATGAGTATCGATTAACACACAGAGGTAGCAAGGGTGTTAAAGCTCTTAATGTAACTGATAAGAATGGTATGATTGCATCACTTAAATGTTTAGCTCCTAATTCTCCTTTGAATTTAATGATAATAACAAATAGTGGTATTATTATTAAGCTTCCTTTGGAACAAGTATCTACTTTAAAGAGAGCTACTCAGGGTGTAAGATTAATTAATTTAAAGGATGACCAAAAGGTATCTACAGTAGCTTTGGTTTTGAAGGAAGAGGATCATGATAGTGAGCTTAATGATTCTGAAAAAGTAACAGAGGACGCAGTTTCTGAATCTTAATATTTAAATTGTATATTATTTTTAAAAAAAACAGATTATTTAATCTGTTTTTTTGCTATATTATAAGCGTTTTTACCCCTGTGGATAAAAATATTTTCTTTTCTCATAATATTCTTAATTTCACATTTATTAATTTATCTTGATATTATTTTATTAATAAAACATACTTTAAGTTATCATTGTTAATGAATTAATATTTCCCGGGAAATAATTATAGTGAAAATGCTGTAATTAGAGACTATATGTTTCACGTGAAACATTGAATTAAAATTAGAAAATATTTCCCGGGAAATAATTATAGTGAAAAAGCTGTAATTAGAGACAATATGTTTCACGTGAAACATTGAATTAAAATTAGAAAATATTTCCCGGGAAATAATTATAGTGAAAAAGCTGTAATTAGAGATAATATGTTTCACGTGAAACATTGAATTAAAATTAGAAAATATTTCCAGGGAAATAATTATAGTGAATAAGTTGTAATTGAAAATGATATGTTTCACGTGAAACATTGAATTAGAATAGAAAATATTTCCTGGGAAATAATTATAGTGAAAAAACTGTAGTTAGAGACAATATGTTTCACGTGAAACATTAAATTAAAATTAGAAAATATTTCCCTGGAAATAATTATAGTGAAAAAACTGTAATTAAAGATGATATGTTTCACGTGAAACATTAGTTAAGAGTAAATGGCTTTTCTGAAAAATAATTTTTATATTTTTTAATTAATAATCCTATTATTTTATTGTATTTATATTTACTTTTTAATTATTTTAATATAGAATATGTTTGTGCAATGAAAGTGATTGAAACAGGTCAGGATTGGAAAATAGCAGCCTTTAGATCCTCCTTTCATGTGCACTTTTTATTTTTGGTGATTGTTATGAATTATAAATTTTTTGATGTTGCTTTTGAGTATGCAAATAAAGCATATTTAGAAGATGAAGTACCAATTGGTGCAGTTATTGTAAAAGATGATACTATTATTTCCTTTGGTTTTAATAAAAAAGAGAATAATAATTCTGTTATTTCTCATGCTGAAATTGAAGCTATTTTAGAAGCTGAGAAAAAGTTGAATAATTGGAGACTAGATGATTGTGATATTTATGTTACTTTAGATCCTTGCCCAATGTGTGCTAGTGCTATTAAACAATCTAGAATTAAAAATGTATATTCTGCGCTTTCTAATTCTGATTCTAGTAATTCGAAATTGATTCAATCAATTTTTTCTGTTGATAAAACTAATCCAGCTGTTTCTTTTTACAGTGATTTAGATGTTGATCGTTCAAAAAAATTATTAAATTCTTTTTTTAAAAAGCAAAGAATGAAATAATTTTTTTATATTTATCTAAGTTTTGTCAAATATAAAAAAATATGATATTATAATCACGACAAAAAGAACTGAGTTTCCTCAATTTTAAAATTTTGGGATAGTTAAGATCTATTTGTTTAGGTATGTGCAATCTGAAGTACACATTTTATAAATGGTTTTACATAATTTGTATTTGCAGGCAATTATGCATTTATAATGATGTTTACCTTCAGATTGTTTTTTTTTCTGAAAAACAAATAGATGGGTTTTTCTTTGTCAGTGTGTGCACTTATTTGAATTAAAGTGGTATAATAGTTTTAGGAGGTTTTATTATGTATCAAGCGTTATATCGAAAATATAGACCTATGGATTTTGATTCTGTTGTTGGTCAAAATGCAATTGTTAAAACTTTGAAAAATTCTATTATTCATCATTCTTTTTCTCATGCTTATTTATTTATTGGTCCGAGGGGTACTGGTAAAACTACTTTATCTAAAATTTTTGCTAGAAATATAAATTGTTTAGATTCAAAAGATGGTCATGCTTGTGGAAAATGTCCTGCATGTTTATATTCTTTCTCTAAAGAATGTATGGACATACTTGAAATTGATGCTGCTTCTAATAATGGTGTTGATGAAATTAGGGAATTACGTAATAAGATATCTCTTGTTCCATCTGAACTGAAATATAAGGTTTATATCATTGATGAAGTTCATATGTTATCTATTGGTGCTTTTAATGCTTTATTGAAAACTTTAGAAGAACCTCCAGAACATGCGGTTTTTATTTTGGCTACTACTGATCCTCAAAAGGTTCCTGAAACAATTGTTTCACGTTGCCAAACTTTTTCTTTTCAACGTATTTCTTCATCTTGTTTAAAACAAAGACTTGAATTTGTTTGTTCTAAAGAAAATATTCAAATTGATTCTGATGTTTTAGATCAGATTTGTTCTATTTCCGATGGTGGAATGCGTGACGCTCTTGGTCTTTTAGATAAACTGACTTCTTATACTAATGATAAAATTACTTTAGATGATTTTTATGAAATTAATGGTTCTATATCTGAATCTGAGATTAATAATTTTCTTAATTCAATATTGAATGGTAATATATCTGATTTTATTAATTTACTTGATCGTTTTGATTCAGAAGGAAAAAATTTAATTCAAATTCTTTCACAATTGTTAATTTATAATAGAAATTTACTTGTGGATTATTATATTAATAATTCTATTTCTTCTTTTTCTATTCCTTTACTTCATGAGTTATCATCTTTTTTAAACGAAAAAATGTTCGATATAAAAAAGAGTTCAAATACAAAGATTTATATTGAATTATTATTATTAAAATTTATGAATGATAATGTTATTAATACAAACAAAACTTCTCCTATTTCTTTAAAAGTTGAACAAAATAATAATGCTTTTATTAGTATTAATGAAAAAGAAAAAAGCATAAAAAATGAAAATGAATTAGTAGCTAATGATAATTTAGATAATGTTCCTTTAGTTGATGTAACTACAAAACTTGATAATAATAATAATAATAATAATAATAATAATAGTAATAATGATGATGATGATTTTGATTTTGATTCTTATTTTGATGATAATCAAGATAATTCAGATGATTCTAATATTTCTTCAGATTTTCCTATTGTATTAAATTATGATGAGATTATGTCTGTTAGAGTTAATAATACTTTAGCTTTAGCTGATAAAAAGTTATTAAATGAAGAGTTAAAAAAGTTTGATTTATTAAAAGATTTTACTTTTGATCAGGAGATTGGATATATAGTATGTTCTTTATTAGATGCTAAGTTAAGAGTTGTAAGTCCTAATAATATGATTTTAAGTTATGATTCTGATGCTAGTGTAAAACAAAATTTACTTACTTTAGATAAAATGATTGAAGTATATAATAAAATAACTGGTTCTGATAAGAATATTGCAATTATATCAGATTCTGATTGGGAATCTATTAAAAAAGAATATATTTTAAATATAAAAAATGGTATTTCTTATGAAATTAAGGATGAACCTAAACTAGTATTTGAAGAATTATCTAAAAATGATATAATAGGTAATAGTGCAATAGATTTATTTGGAGATATTGTTGAAATTGAATAAGGGAGTGATTTTATGAATATGCAAGCTATGTTAAAACAAGCTCAAGCTATGCAAAAAGATATGTTAAAAATTAAGGAAGAGATTGATAATACAGAATTTGTTGGTGAAAGTTCTCTAGTTTCTGTTGTTTTAAAAGGTACTAAAGAACTTGTCAGTGTTAAAATTAATGCAGATTCTTTAGATTCTGATGATGTAGAGGCATTACAGGATATGATTGTGGTTGCAGTTAATCAAGCTAATAAGAAAATAGATGATATGATGGAGAAGAAGATGGGTAAATTTGGTAATATACCTGGTTTATTCTAATATTTTATGTATCCTGATTCATTAAAAAACTTAATTGAAGCTTTTAAGTATCTTCCTGGTATTGGTGAAAAAACTGCAGAGAGATTTGCTTTTGCTATACTTGATTTAGATGATGAACAAATTGAATTATTTTCAGAAAGTTTAACTGATGTAAAATCTTCTATACATAAATGTTCTATTTGTAATACTTTAACTGATCAAGATAAATGCTTTGTTTGTTCTGATACTTCTCGAGATAATCATGTTTTATGTGTTGTAGAAGATTCTAAAAGTGTTTTTATATTTGAAAAGTTAGGTATTTTTCATGGTAAATATCATGTTTTAGATGGATTGATTTCTCCGTTAGATGGAATTAATCCTGAAGATATTGGCCTTAGTCAATTATTAGATCGTATTCATAATGAAAATTTTACTGAAATTATTTTTGCTTTTAAATCAAATATAGAAGGAGAGACTACTGCTTTATATATTAAAAGAATATTAGACGATTTAAGTATTAAAATTACTAGGTTAGCTAGTGGAGTACCTATTGGGGCAGATATGGAATATATTGATAGTTTGACTTTAGAGAGAGCTCTTAGCGATAGAAAAGATATAGAATAGTTAATTATTTTTTTTCATAATTATTATTGGTGATAATTATGAATTTGTTTTACTATTTTTTCAAGAAGATTATTATTTCTTCATTTATATTATTTTGTTATAATATGTTAGCAGTTTCTTTTTATATGGTATTACCTATTAATATATTTACTGTTATTTTAGTATCTATTTTTGATGTTTTTGGTATTATTAGCTTGTTATTATTTCGTTATTATATTCTGTGAGGTGTTTATGAGTAATAATTCATTGACTTATGATAAGTTCTTTCATTATGTGGATACTATTATTAAGAATCATAAGTTATCCCATTCCTATATTATAGAACTCTCAAATTATGATGAGGATTTAAAATGTGTATTTGATTTTATAAAAATGATATTATTAGATTGTTCTTATGAAAAAATGTGCCAATCTTCTGATAATATTGTTCATTTAGTTGATAGTGGTTTTTATCCTGATTTATTTATTATAGAATCTGATGGTAATTATATTAAAAAGAATCAATTATTGAATTTACAAAAAGATTTTAGTAATAAATCATTGCTTGATGGAAAAAGAATTTATTTAATAAAAAATGCTGAAAAATTAAATCCTGCTTCTGCAAATACAATTTTGAAATTTTTGGAAGAACCTGAGGATAATATTATAGCTATTTTATTAACTGATAACAGGTACCATATTTTAGATACTATTTTATCTCGATGTCAGATTCTTTCTTTAAATCGAAAAGATGTTGATATGACTTTGAATGATGATGGACTAGTAGATTTATTAAGAATGTTTATTAATCCAAGAGATTTCTTTCTTAATTATCAAAATATTATTACAAAATTGTTTGATAAAAATGCTGCAATTGATGGATTCCATTCTTTAGAAAATATTTTTGTTCAATATATTAATGGATTATATTTGAATTATCAAAGAGTTCCAAATGATATTATTTCTATTTTAGATAATATTGGTAATGATAAAATTCTTATATATTTATCTATTATTGAAGATGAAATACCTAAACTTGATTTTAATGTTAATTATAAATTGTGGTTAGATTCTTTGTTTTCTAGATTTATATTAGGAGGTTAAATTATGATTGACGTTGTTGTTGTTAGTTCTGAAACATCTAAAAATATTTATTATTTATCGCCAGGTGATTTTAATTTAAAAAAAGGTGATTCTGTTATTTTTGAAACTGAAAGTGGTTTATTGTTAGGTATTGTATGTACTGAAAATTATCAAGAAAAAAATGAAAATTTAGTATTACCTTTAAAAAAAGTTTTGAGGATTGCGACTAATGATGATCTAAGAAAATATTCAAAAAATAAGGAAAATGCTGAGAAAGCTTTGACGGAAGCTAAAAAGTTAAGTTCTTCTTTAGATTTAGATATGAATTTTGTTGATGCTTATTATTATTTTGATAATTCTCAATTAATTTTCTCATTTTTATCTGATAATAGGGTTGATTTTAGAGAACTTGCGAAGAAATTAGCTGCTAAGTATAAGACTCGAATTGAACTTCGACAAGTTGGTGTTCGTGATAAAGCTAAGAAAATTGGTGGTTTAGGGCCTTGTGGATTATTTTTATGTTGTAATTCTTTTTTAACTGATTTTAATAGTGTTTCTATTAATATGGCAAAAAATCAGATGTTAGCACTTAATCCTTCTAAAATCAATGGTATATGTGGTAGATTGTTATGTTGTTTAGGATATGAAAATGATACTTATACTGAATTAAAAAAAGATTTACCTAAAATTGGTTTAGTCGCCGATACTCCTTTAGGTATGGGTAAAGTTGTTGCTTTAGATGTTTTTAAAAAGACTTATTCTGTCGATTTAAAGGAAAAAGGAATTGTTGAATTTTCAAAGGAAGAAGAATAATGGAAAGATTAGATGATGTTTTAGGATATAAAGATTTAAAAATATATCAGAATTCTGATTTTTTTTCTTTTTCATTAGATAGTATTATTTTAGCTAATTATGCTACTATTCGATTACGTGATAAAAAAATTGTCGATTTTTGTACTGGTAATGGTATTGTACCTTTGATTCTTTCTAAGCGGTGTAATAAATCTATAATTGGGGTTGAAATACAGAAAGAAATTGCTGATTTGGCTGATAAGTCAGTTTTATATAATCATTTAGATGATAGAATTACTATTATTTGTGATGATGTTAAAAATTTTTCTATGAATCATTTAAATGAATTTGATTTATTATTGTGTAATCCTCCGTATTTTAAAGTTGAGAAAAACTCTACTTATAATTTTTCAAATGAGAAAACTATTGCTAGACATGAAATTTTTTTAGATTTGGATGAATTATTTGATTGTGCAAAAAAAATTTTAAAAGATCATGGTAATATTTGTATTGTACATAGAACTACTCGTTTAATTGAAATATTGGATAAATTAAAAAAATATAACTTGGAACCAAAAAAAATTAAATTTATTCATGAAAGCATTGAAAAAGAATCTTTTTTGGTATATATTGAAGCACAGAAATGTGGAAATGTTGGGTTAATTGTGGAAAAGCCACTTATTCAATATGACCTTTCTGGTAATTATACATTAGAGTATGATAGATTACAAAAGGAGGTTTTATCATGATTCAAAAGAGTTATGATGGTAGTCCATGCTTATATTTAATACCTACACCAATTGGTAATTTAGAAGATATCACTATAAGATCTCTTAATTGTTTAAAAAGTGTTGATATTTTGTTATGTGAGGATACTAGGATGACTGGAATTCTTTTAAAAAATTATGATATTCATACTAGGTTAGTAAGTTGTCATGAATATAATGAATCTAAAATTGTGGATATGGTTATTTCTTCTTTAAAAGATGGAAAAAATATAGGTTTAGTTACAGATCAAGGTACGCCAATTATTAGTGATCCGGGCTTTGTTATTTCTCGTTCTGTTATTGAAAATGGTTATAATGTTATTTCTTTGCCTGGGCCAACTGCTTTTGTTCCTGCTTTGACTATTTCTGGTTTGAATCCATCTCCTTTTTTGTTTTATGGTTTTTTACATAATAGGGGAAATAAGCAATTATCAGAATTATCTTCTTTGAAGGCTTATCCATATACTATTATTTTTTATGAATCTGTTCATCGTTTAAAAAATATGTTAGAAAATCTTTTGAATGTTTTTGGTAATCGTTCTATTGCGTTATGTAGGGAATTATCAAAGATTCATGAAGAAGTGATACGTGGTAAAATTTCTGATGTTATTTCTTCTGTAGATACTTTAAAAGGCGAATTTGTTATTATTGTTGAGGGTAATCAATCCATAACTGACTATAGTAATTTGGATGTAGTTAATCATGTAAAATTATATGTTGAAGATGGCCTATCTGAAAAAGATGCTATAAAACTTGTTGCTAAGGAGAGAAATGTAGCAAAATCTATTATTTATCAAGAATATCATAATAGGAAGTGATTGTATGAAATTAATTGTTGGGTTAGGTAATCCTGGAAAAGAATATAAAAATACAAGGCATAATGTTGGTTTTAATGCTGTGGATTATTATTTACAAAAAAAGAATATTTTAGATAAGTGGACTAAGAAATTTGATGGGGAATATTTATCTACTGTTATTGATGGTGAAAAAATTTTGTTTTTAAAGCCGCATACTTTTATGAATTTAAGTGGTTTATCTGTAAAAAAAATAGTTGATTATTTTAATATTTCAATAGATGATATTTTAATTATTGCTGATGATTTAGACTTATTGTTAGGTAATTTTAAATTAAGGCCTAGTGGTTCTTGTGGTGGACATAATGGTTTAAGAAGTATTGAAAGCTATTTAGCTTCTTCTTCTTTTAAAAGATTAAAAATAGGTATTTCTAATAATAAAAATATGGATACTAAAGATTATGTTTTAGGATCTTTATCTAAGAGTGAAAATGATATAATTCAGGGTGTTTTTGAAACTGTTTGTGATGTTTTAGATGATTATTTAAAAATACCTTTTTCTGATTTAATGAGTAAGTATAACCGAAAAAATAGGTGATGATATGAATTTTTTTGATGATTTATTTGATTTAAAATTAACGAAAAACATGGGTATATGTAATATGACCGATGAGTTTTTTTGTTTGTATTTAAATTATATTAATCATCAATATGATAATAATATTTTAGTTGTTGTTAATTCATTATTTGAAGGAAATCAGTTATATAATTCATTATCTAATTATAATTCTAATGTTTTATTATTTCCTATGGATGATTTTTTAACTAGTGAAGCTTTGGCTTTGTCTCCTGATTTAATGATTACTCGTTTGGAAACATTAAATCAATTAATTTCAAATAAGAATAAGATTATTATTACTAATTTAATGGGATATTTACGTTTTTTGCCATTAAAGAGTAATTATCAAAATTCTATTATTAATTTGAAAGTAGGGGATATTATTTCTCCGAGTGAGCTTACTAAGAGATTAGTGTCTTGTGGATATTATAGAGATACGCTTGTTAATAAAACTGGTGAATTTGGCGTTAGAGGTTTTGTAATTGATATTTTTGCTATTGATGAAGACAATCCTATTCGTGTTGAATTCTTTGATGATGAAATTGAGTCTATTAGATATTTTGATGCTGATTCTCAAAAATCTATTTCTTCTGTTTCCCAGGTTGAAGTTAAACCTTTTTCTGAATTTTTGTCCAGTAAGGTAGTCGAAGATATTCATTTTGGTAAACAGAAATTTTTACCATTATATGAAAATGTTTCTAATATTATGGATTATATGGGTGATTGTTTTACTTTCTTTAGGGATTTTGATCAATTAGAGTTAAGTTATTTAAATATTATGAATGATGTAACTACTTATAAGGAAGAAAAAGATATTTCTTTTTGTCATCCTTATATGTTTGATTTAAATGAGTTAAATGTTCAATTCCCAGTTTATTATTATTCTTATCGTAATTTAGCTAACTTTGATTATATTTCTTCTATGTTGGATATGAATGTTAAAACTATAAATCCATTTCATGAAAATGTTGAGGCTATTAATTCTTTTATTTTAGATTCTATAAATCAGAATAAAACGGTTGTTATTATTTTAAAAAAGTATCAAATTCGTAGTTTATTAAAGTATCTTACTATGAAAGTTTTTGAAACTAATTTTTCTGATATTAAAGTTGGTAAAGTTAATATTGTAGAAGGTGAATTTAATCAAGGTTTTCTTTTTAATAACTTTGTTGTTTTATCTGAAAATGAATTATTTCAAAATAATATAAAAAAGAAAAAGTATGGTACAAAATATAAGTATGGCTCTTCTATTCATGATATAAATAAACTTGTAGTTGGAGATTATGTTGTTCATAATACTCATGGAATTGGTATATATAATGGTATTAAGACCTTAGCTTTGAATGGAATTGAAAAGGATTATCTTGAAGTATTATATCAAGGTTCAGATAAGATCTATATACCTGTTGAAAAAATTGAATTGTTAAGTAAATATTCAGGAAGAGAGGGTTCTTCTCCTAAAATCAATAAATTAGGTGGTAGTGAATGGCAAAAAACAAAGGCACGAGTTCGCTCTAAGGTTACGGATATGGCAAATCAGCTTATTCATTTGTATGCTGAGAGAGAGGCTAAAAAAGGATTTGCTTTTTCTAAAGATTGTGAATTGTCCATTGATTTTGAAAATGATTTTCCTTATGAATTAACTAAAGATCAAAAAAGAGCGATATCTCAAATAAAAGAGGATATGGAATCTTCTGTTCCGATGGATAGATTATTATGTGGAGATGTTGGTTTTGGTAAAACGGAAGTAGCTTTTGTTGCTTCTTTTAAAGCTATTTTGGATTCTAAGCAAGTTTTGTTTTTATGTCCTACTACTATTTTATCTAGTCAACATTATGAAAATGCTTTAGATAGATTTAAAAATTTTCCTGTAAATATTGGGTTGTTAAATCGTTTTACCTCTCCTAAAGAGGTATTGCGTATTCTTAATGGTTTAAAAGATGGAACTATTGATATGGTAATTGGTACTCATCGTTTACTTAGTGATGATGTTAAAGTAAAAGATTTGGGTTTATTAATTATTGATGAAGAGCAAAGATTTGGAGTGGCTCATAAGGAAAAGATAAAGCAATATAAAACTAATGTTGATGTTTTAACTCTGACGGCTACGCCAATACCTCGTACTTTACAAATGTCTTTAGTTGGGATTCGTAGTTTATCTTTAATTGAAACACCTCCTATTAATCGTTACCCTATACAAACTTATGTTGTTGAAGAGAATAAGCAAATTTTAAGGGATGCTATTTATAAAGAAATGTCTAGGAATGGTCAAGTTTTTATTCTATATAATAAAGTACAATCAATTTTAGAATTTTCTAATAGAATTCAATCTTTAGCACCTGATGCTAGAATCGGAATAGCTCATGGTCAATTGAATAAAAGTGAACTTGAAAATACAATTTATGATTTTATTAATTATCGTTTTGATATATTAATTTGTACTACTATTATTGAAACTGGTATTGATATTCCTAATGTTAATACTTTAATCATTATGGATGCGGATAGATTTGGTCTTAGCCAATTGTATCAGATTAGAGGAAGAGTTGGTCGTAGTGATAAATTTGCTTATGCTTATTTAATGTATCAACCTTTTAAATCTTTAACTGAAACTGCTATTAAAAGATTGAATGTTATTAAAGAGTTTACTGAATTAGGTAGTGGTTTTTCCATCGCAACTCGTGATTTATCAATTCGTGGTGCAGGTGATATTTTGGGTAGTGAGCAAGCTGGTTTTATTGATAGTGTTGGTGTTGATTTGTATTTAAAAATTTTAGAAGAAGAAGTTATGAAAATTCAAAATAAATCAACTGTATCTAATGATGTTGTTGATACAGATTCTTCTGATACAAAACAGTTAATTAACGTTTCTACGCACATTGAAGATAGTTATGTTAGTGAAGATGATTTGAAAATAGAAATACATAAATTAATCAATAGTATTGAAGATGAAAATAGTTTTCAGAAAGTTAAATTGGAGCTTGAAGATCGCTTTGGTAAGTTAAGTGAAGATTTAATTATCTATATGTATGAAGAATGGTTTGAAAAATTAGTTAATCGTTTAGGAATTTCCTCTGTTCATCAAAATAGAAATTCCATTGAAATGGTTTTTCCACAAAATGTTGTGGAAAAAATGGATACAGAAGAATTATTTATGGATGCTTTTCAAATATCGAATATGTTTAGATTTATAAGTAGAGGATTAAGTTTAGTAATTGTTTTGGATATAATAAAATTAGAGAAACATCCTATTTTTTATTTAGTTTCTTTGCTAAATAAAATTGAAGAAAATCCAATAAAGTCTATTGACTAATTCTTTTTCAATTGTTACATTTAATATACTAGGAGGATGTTGTATGGATGAGACTATGCTTCAAGAAATAAAAAATCAGCATATTAATAATTATAAAAAGGCTTTAGTTGAGATAATACAAAATAATACAAACGCTTTAGTTGAAGATGATGTAAAACCTTTTTTTATAAAACCTCCTTTGGATTCAATGGATCTTATTCGTAGTAAAATGATTAGTTTAGCTAAGAGAAAGCAGATTGTTTTAGATACTGTTCTTTTAGATGAAGCACTTGATTTTTATCGTAATGATGTTATTATGTGCTGTTATAAAATAAATAAAATGAGAATAGATTATTTAATTGATAAGGTTAATAAATATGATTTAATAAATAGGAAAGAAGCTATTAATTTTTATAAAAAAGATTTTGTTGCTTTAAATAAAAATATGAAAAAAACTATTAAAGATCAAATATCTATTTCTATTGAAAAAAAATTAATTTGTAAAATAAAAAAAATGATTCCTTCTAATGTTTTGAATGATATATCTGATAATTATATTAATGAAGTTACTAAATATTTGAAGAAACAATATCAAAAACAAATTTTAGATTTATTTGATATAAAAGTCTTAATTAAAGATACAACTCTAATCAATAGTATAAAAGAGCAAGGGAATCATTATACTTTTACTATGAAAAATTCTAGATTATTAAATGATTTTGAATAGTATTGCATAATATTAATTATTGTGCTAATATATTGGCATGTTTGAAATGTTTTGATGAAGAGCGTTTTATTCTTATTATTTATTTTAGAGAGCTCTGTTGGTGGAAAAGGGTATAAATAGAATAAAAACTGTATGGCTTCTGAACTTCTATATCGATATGTAGATATAGGCGTGGACGGCGTTAACGTATTAAGTGTGTAATATGATTATTGCAAAATAAGGTGGTACCGCGAGTAATTCGTCCTTATATTGTGATAATCTTTTTTTGAGGTATAGAATTATGAGAAAGTTTGAGAAAATTTCATTTGAGCAATTTGCTAAAGATATTAAGAATGATAAGAAACTGTATGATGAATATAAAAAACCAATAAGGAAAACAAAGTTAAGTGCAGGTTATGATTTTATGGCAATTGAAGATATTACTATTAATCCTGGAGAAATAGTTAAAATTCCTACAGGTATTAAGGCAGTATTTCCAGAAGATGAGACATTACTTTTATTTGTTAGAGGTAGTGTTGGATATCATTGGAATGTTCGAATGTGTAATCAAGTAGCAATTGTTGATAGTGATTTTTATAATAATGTAGGTAATGAAGGTCATATGTGGTTTGCTTTACAAAATGAGGGAGATAAAACTTTTATTATTAAAAAAGGTGAATCGTTTGGACAGGGTATTTTTATTAAATATTTTGTTGTAGATGATGAAGAAGATATAGAAAATGTTAGAATAGGCGGATTTGGTTCTACTAATGAAAGGGATGGATAATTATGGAAAAAGAAAAATATTATATTTCAACAGCAATTGCATATACTTCTGGTAAGCCACATATTGGTAATACTTATGAGATTGTTTTAGCTGATGCTATTGCTAGATTTAAAAGAATGAAAGGTTTTGATGTTTATTTTCAAACTGGTACTGATGAACATGGAGAAAAGATAGAGTTAAAGGCTAAAGATGCTGGACAAACTCCACAAGAATTTGTTGATGAAAAGGCAGCTGAAATTAAGCGTATTTGGGATATTATGAATACAAGTTATGATAGATTTGTACGTACTACTGATCCTAAACATGAAAAAGTGGTTCAACATATTTTTAAATATATGTTTGATAAGGGAGATATTTATAAGGGAGAGTATAAGGGACATTATTGTACTCCTTGTGAGTCTTTCTGGACTGATAGTCAATTAGTTGATGGAAAGTGTCCTGATTGTGGAAGAGATGTTGAAGAAAAATGTGAAGAAGCTTATTTCTTTAAATTAAGTAAATATCAAAAGCAATTAGAAGAATATATTGAATCTCATCCTGAATTTATTCAACCAGTTGCAAGAAAGAATGAGATGATTAATAACTTCATTAAGCCAGGTCTTCAAGATTTATGTGTTTCTCGTACTTCTTTTACTTGGGGTATTCCTGTAGATTTTGATCCAAAACATGTAGTTTATGTTTGGTTAGATGCTTTAACTAACTATATTACTAATATTGGTTATGATGTTGATAATTGTACTGATGAATTTAAATATAAATGGCCTGCTGATTTACATTTAATTGGAAAAGACATTATTAGATTTCATACAATTTATTGGCCATGCTTTTTGATGAGTTTAGATATTCCACTTCCTAAACAAGTATTTGGACATCCATGGTTAATTATGAGTGATGGTAAGATGAGTAAATCTAAAGGTAATGTTATTTATGCTGATGATTTGGTTGAAGAATTTGGTGTAGATGCTATTAGATACTATTTTTTACATGAAATACCTTTTGCAAGTGATGGTGTATTTACTAAAGATTTGTTAATTGAGAGAATTAATGGTGATTTGGCAAATGTTTTGGGTAATTTAGTTCAAAGAACTATTTCTATGGGTAATAAATATTTTGGTGGTAAAATATCAGATAAAAAAATTGAAGAATCAGTTGATAAGGAGTTTATAAAGAGTGTTCGATCATTGGATGCTAGAGTTACTGAAAAAATGGATGATTTAATGATTAGTGATGCTATTTCTGAAATATTTAATTTATTACGTTCAAGTAATAAATATATTGATGATACAACGCCATGGATTTTGGCTAAAGATGAAAATTTAAAGGATCGCTTAGAAACTGTATTGTATCATTTATTGGAATCTATTAGGGTTAGTGCAGTATTTTTAGAGCCTTTTATGCCTGATACGAGTAGACTTATCCTTTCTCAATTAAATACTGATTGTAAAGATTTTGATTATAATTCTTCTATTTCTTATGAGTTAGGATCTCCTAGTCCATTGTTTATGAGGATTGATGTTTCAAAAGAATAAGAGATGTCTTATTCTTTTCTTGTGATATACTATTATTGGATGGTGATTTTATGATTGATACACATTGTCATATTTCAATAGAAGATTATGATGATATTGATTTGGTTATTAAAGAAGCTTTGGAAAGTGGTATTTCTAAAATAATTATATCTGGATGTACTAAGGAATCTATTGTTGAATCATTGAAAATATCTTCCAATTATTCTTGTATTTATGTTACTATTGGCTATCATCCTAGTGAAGCTGATTTAATTACTACTGATGATTTATTGTTATTGGAAAAACAAATTCAATCTTTTCCTGTTGTCGGAATTGGAGAGATTGGTTTGGATTATCATTATGGTAAAGAAAATATAAATAAGCAGAAAAATTTATTTCGTAAACAATTGGAACTTGCTGAAAAGTATCATTTACCAGTTGTTATTCATAGTAGGGATGCTACAGAAGATACTATATCTATTTTAAAGGAATTTCCAAATGTAAAAGGAGATATTCATTGCTTTAGTGGTAGTAAGGAGACTGCTAAGATATATATTTCTATGGGATATATGATAGGCATTGGTGGAGTTGTTACATTTAAGAATAGTAATTTGTATAAAGTGGTTGAAGAAATTGGAATTCATTCTATTTTATTAGAAACGGATGCTCCTTATCTTACTCCATCTCCTTATCGTGGAACAATTAATTCTTCTAAGTATATTCCATTGATTGCTGAAAAAATAGCTGATATATTAAATATTAGTATTCAAGAAGTGTCTGATATTACTACGGAAAATGCTACTCGATTGTTTGACTTGAAATAGAAAATATGATATCGTTATGATAATAAGTGGGTTGGAGGAACGTTATGAAGAATTTGAGTTCTAAACAAGGTAAAAAAATTCTTTTACTAGTTCTTTTTTTAGTTGTTATTATTGGAGTATTGATTTATGGTAATTATCGTAAAAAAAATACTCATTCAAGAGCAAATAATGATCAGTTATTTGTTAGGTTTGAATCATCTGATATTGTTGGAATAAAGAATAAATTACCTGTTTCTGATTCTTTGGGAAAAAAATTCAATGGTGTTGGGACGGAAGAAGGAGTTCAAGGCTATTTGGAATTTTCTATCTCTAACAAAGGAAAAGATAAATTATACTATGAAGTTATTGCGACTAAGCAAGCAATTGAAGGAAAAGAAATTAGTGATAAGTATGTTAAATTATATTTAACTAATTCGGATAATAATCCTTTAACTGGATATGAATTAAACTCCATACCTGTTTTCTATAGTTTTCCTTATTTAAAAGATAGGACTTCTTCTAAGTTACTATATACAGGTATTTTGATGGGTAATAGTAAAGAAACACTAAAACTTCATATGTGGTTATCTGATAATTATAGAGTATCTATGATTCCAGAGGATTTTAAGATTGATATAGATGTGAGAGTAAAATAGGAGATTTTTATGAAAGAAAAAAAGGGAATTGATCAATTTTATTATTTTGTTTTTGGTATATGCTTTTTTCTATTTATTTTAGCTATTTCTGGTTTTATTGCTTTTGTTAATCGCAAAGAAAAAGTTATTGATATGGAAGAGGTAGGAGGAAAAGTAGTTTTAAATTATACTAATAATTTTCCGGGATTGAGTTTAGAGAAAATAACTCCAACAACAGAAATTATTGCTAAGAAAAACTTGAAGGAAGGGGAGTACTTTGATTTTTCTGTTTCTACATCTTTAGATAATGCTTCTATGATTGAATATGAAATAGCTTTAGTTAAAAATACTAAGAAAACAACTGTTAAAGATAGTGATATTAAAGTTTATTTAGAATATGAAAAAAGTGGTACTTACACTTCAGTATTAGAGTCAACCAGTTTTTCTGGTATTAAAAAGAAAACAGATTTAGGAAGTCCCGCTGGAAGTATGATTCTTTGTAAGAAGAAAAAGTCTAAATCAGAGGATGATAATTATAGATTACGGATA
The DNA here is from genome assembly GCA_902780395.1 of uncultured Erysipelotrichaceae bacterium. Classification (GTDB taxonomy): domain Bacteria; phylum Bacillota_I; class Bacilli_A; order RF39; family UBA660; genus UBA3789. Next base: position 25,733 of record CACZFH010000006.1, on the reverse strand, counting down.
TGGCTATCAGAGACTAGTTTAATGGAATCTGGTAATATTGAAGTGGAAGTTCAGATATATGGTCGTGCTAAATAAAGAAGTGTCAAGTTACTTCTTTTTTTTTAGGATTTATAGTTTTTTCTTTTATTTGGTATTATAATTGGTTATAGTTAGGAGTGATGATATGACTAATACAATAATTATTAGGCAGACCTTTTTTTATTTTTGTCATATTATTGCTAGGTCTATTTTGATAGCAATTCTTTGTTTAATGTTGCTTTTAAGTAGTTTGTTTTTTATTTATGTTGGTGATTTACTTCTTTTTTCTAAAAATCATAGTTCTAAGAATCCTTTATTTGGTACATATTTAATTGTCTCTCCTAGTATGGTTCCTACTATAGGAGTAAATGATGCTATTGTTATTAAAAGATTAGATAATGATCAATATGATGTTGGTGATATTGTTACTTTTATTTCTAATGATGCTAACTATAAAGGTTTGCTAGTTACTCATAGAATTGTTAATAAGGAAAGTGTTGGTAGTAAGGAATCTATTTATACAACTAAGGGTGATAATAATTATGTTGAAGATCCTACTTATGTAAAAACTGATAACATTTATGGAAAAGTGTTATTTAAAATTCCTAAAGTAGGATATATTAAATCATTTTTTGAAAAACCAATTCATTATTTTATATGTTTATTAATTCCTGCTTTGATTTTTATTCTTTATGATATTGGAAGAATTTTTAAGATGATGAAAAAGAAAAAGATTTAATTCTTTCTTTTTTTTTATAGGTGTTTTATAATAATTGTCGGTTGGTGATCTTTTTGGAGAAATATGATGTAAAATTTAAAAAAAAATTTGGTCAAAATTTTTTGAAAGATATTAATATTGTTAAAAGAATTGTTGATGTCAGTGGGGTTAATAAAAATTCTTTAGTTATTGAGGTAGGACCTGGTGGTGCCATTATGACAAAAGAATTGGCTAATAGAGCTAAAAATGTTTTGGCATATGAAATTGATATTGATTTAGCTGATGAATTATATAAAAGAATTGAAGATTGTTCTAATGTTGATGTTTTATTTCAAGATTTTTTAGATTCTGATTTATTATCTGATATTTCTAATTATTCATATGATAGTATTTATTTTGTTAGTAATGTTCCTTATTATATTACTACACCTATTTTATTGAAATTATTGAAGTCTGAAATTCATTTTAATAAAATTGTTATGATGGTTCAAAAAGAAGTAGGAAATCGCTTTAGTACTAGTCCAGGAAGTAGGGAATATGGTTCTATTACTGTTTTATTGAATTATTTTTATGATATAAAGAAAGAGTTTTTGGTTTCTAGAAAACAATTTATACCTGAGCCTAATGTGGATAGTGTAGTTGTCTCATTTACGGAGAGGAAAGATAAGCTAAAATTAAATGATTTTTCTTTTTTTGAACAATTATTGAAAGATTCTTTTCAATTTAAACGGAAAAAGCTTCGTAACAATCTGAAAAAATATGATTTGAAGATTATTGAAAATGTTTTGGCTACTTATAATTATGATTTAAATGTTCGTGCTGAGATGCTTAATGTTGAGATATTTGTGGCTTTAGCTAATGCTCTTAGAAAATAGTACTTCTATTTTCTTTTTTTATTCATACATTTAATTGGGAGTTGATGCTTTGAAATTAAATGTTGGGAATTTGGTTAGTCGTAATTCATATAAAAATGATATTGTTTTTGAAATAATTAGTATTAATGGGCAAGTGGTACTTTTAAAAGGTGTTAATGTTAGATTATTGGCAGATGCTGATATTGATGATTTAAAAATTGTTCAAAATGTTGAAGAAGATGATGATGAAGTAATTGAGAGAAATATGAAAGATTTGTCAATGAATCGCAATCATTATTTTTATATTCCTGGTAAAATCTTACATATCGATGGGGATGATACTTATCTTGATCGATGTATGAAGTTTTATCAATATATGGGAATTCAGGCTAATGGTCTTACTATTCCAGAAAAATCTATTTCTTTGAAAATACAATCATTATTAGAAGAGTATCGGCCGGATATTATTGTTATTACAGGGCATGACGCTTATTACGCTAAAAAAAATCATAAAGAGGATTTGAGAAATTATCAAAACTCTGGGTATTTTATATCAGCAATAAAAGAAGCTAGAAAATATGAAAAAAGTCAGGATAAGCTAATTATTATTGCTGGAGCATGCCAATCAAATTATGAAGAACTAATTAAGGCAGGTGCTAATTTTGCTTCTAGTCCTAAACGCATTAATATTCATGCTTTAGATCCTGCTATAATTGCTTCTTCAATAGCTTTGTCAGATAAAAATAAAAGTATTGATTTAATTCATTTGATTGAAAAAACAAAATATGGTAGTGATGGGATTGGTGGAATTATTACTAATGGAACAATGTATGTGGGGTATCCTAGATGTATTTAGAGTCTATCAAAAAGGAAATTATTCACGAATTAAATCATTTTCATACTTTTTTTTATCGGGGGATGAGAAATCAAAATGAGAAATTTGAGGGAAGAATTATTCAATGTTTTCCTTCTATATTTATTATAGAAACTGTAGATGGTGTAATTAAATCTTTTTCTTATAGTGATTATATTATTAAAAATATAATAATTATATCTTAATATAAATGTATTGATTTTTCATTTTTGTTATTATAAAATAATGTTATAAAGTTTTATACTTTAAGAGGGAGGAATATGCTGATGAAGATTACATCTGTAAATGTGCGTAAAATTGAAAAAGAAGGTTCTCGTATGAAGGGAATTGCATCTATTTTAATAGATGATAGTTTTGCTGTACATGATATTAGAATTATTGATGGTGACAACGGTCTATTTATTGCGATGCCAAGTAAGAAGAATGCCGCTGGAGTGTATCGTGATATTGCTCATCCAATTAATGCGGAAGTACGTGCTATGTTTGAAAAAACAATATTAGATGAATATGAAAAAACTGAAGATGCACCATCTGAAGAAGAGTAAGATGCAATAGCATCTTTTTTTTTGTTCTATTTTTTAATTATATTCATATTATTTAATAGGAGGATAATTATGGATAAAGATAATTCAACTATTAATAATTATAATCATGGTATAAACTTGTTAGAAAGAAAGACACTTGTTATTTCTGGGGTAAAAAAAATTGAAAATTTTGATAATCTTCATTTTTTATTAGAAACTACTATGGGATTTTTGGTAATAAAGGGTGAAAATTTAGAACTTATTAAGCTGGATACACTAGCTGGTAATTTAACTATAAAAGGAGATATTAATTCACTAGATTATGTATTAGATCAAACGAAAAAAGGAAAAGAAGAAGGTGTGTTTAGTCGTTTATTTCGATAATTATGGATTTGAAAATACAAATTATTAGTCTTATTTTTTCTTTTCTCTATGGAATTATTCTGTTTTTTTTATTTAAGAAGTGTTTCTGTAATCGTTTTTTTAAAAGTGTTATTTTTAATCAGATTTTTGTCAGTATTTTGGGTGTTTTTTGTTCTTTGTTGTATTTTATTATTCTTTTATTTATAAATGATGGAGTCCTTCATATCTATTTTTTTCTGTCGATTCTTTTAGGTTTTTTACTCATGTATCAAATTTTTAATAGAAATAGTGTAAAATCCTCGTAAAAATTGTTGTTTTCTTGGTTTTATATGGCTATTTAGCGGTATAATATAAGTTGAAAAGGTAGGTGAATGTAATGGCAAAGTCTAAAAGTGAAATAAAAGCTAGACGAAGAATGCTTTTTCTAGGGTTGACTTCTATTATTATTATTTTTGTCATGACATTTACTATCGGTCGGTATTGGGTAGAAATATTTGATAAATATCAAGAAAAAAAATTATTAGAAGAGGAACTATTAACTTTAAAGGAAAAAGAAGAAGAATTAAAAGTAGATGCTAATAAATTACAAAATCCTGATTATGTTGCTAGATATGCTAGAGAAAAATATCTATATTCTAAAGAAGGAGAATTTATTTTACAAATTCCAGAAGAATAATAGCTATTTTTCTTTTTTTTCTGTTATAATAATGATTGATTAACGGAGGTGTTTCATGATAAATATCGAAGAGCATTTTTCATTTCATAAAAATGATATTATTGTAGTTGGATGTTCAACTGGTCCTGATTCTATGGCATTAGTAGATATGCTATTAAAGATTCGAGATAAGTATTCACTATCTATTATTATTGCCCACGTTAATCATAATGTAAGAAAAGAAAGCTATGATGAAGCTTTATTTTTAAAGAAGTATTGTGAGGATAATCATTTGGTTTTTGAATCGATGGTAATAGAAAACTATGGTGATGATAATTTTCATAATGAAGCTAGAAATATACGTTATCATTTTTTTGAGTCCATTGTGCATAAATATGATGCTAATTATTTAATGACAGCTCATCATGGAGATGATTTGATTGAAACTATTTTGATGAGAATTGTTAGAGGTTCTAATCTAAATGGTTATAGTGGTTTTAAAGAATTAATTGATATGGACGACTATTGGATTGCTAGACCGCTTATTTTTTATACAAAGGCAGAATTAGAAGAATATGATAAGATAAATCAAGTACCTTATTTTATTGATTGTTCCAATAATAAAGATACTTATACTAGAAATCGTTATCGTAAATATGTACTTCCTTTTTTGAAAGAAGAAGAAAAGGATGCTCATTTAAAATTCTTAAAATTTAGTAAGTCTTTACAAGAAGCAAGTAAGTTTATTGATAAAGAGAGAAAAAAAGCTATTAATAGAGTATTAACTGGGGATATAATAAAGATAGATTTATTTTTGAATGAAGATGAATTTATACAAAAAGAAATATTGTATTATATTTTGAGTGATTTTTATCAAGATGATTTAATATTATTGGGTGATAAGCATATTCAGTTAATATTACAATTAATTAATAGTAAAAAAGCTAATGCTTTTATTAATCTACCTAATGATGTGATTGCTAAGAAGAATTATAATGAAGTTAATTTTATTAGAAAAGTTGATGAAATATCAAATTATGAGATTGAATTTGATCATTTTAGTTCATTACCTAATAATCATATTATTGAGGAAATTGACTTTACTGATGATAATAGTAATAATATTTGCAGACTTAATAGCAATGAAATTACTCTACCATTGATTATTCGTACTAGAAAATTAGGTGATCGAATAGCAGTTAAGGGAATGAATGGTTCTAAAAAGATAAAGGATATTTTTATAGATAAAAAAATATCTATAGAGAATAGGGAATCTTGGCCAATTGTTGTTGATTCTTTAGATAGAGTAGTATGGATTCCAGGTATAAAAAAATCCAAATTTGACAAAAAAAAGAACGAAGATTATGATATAATATTGAAATACAGTTAGGAGGAATGTGTGTGAAAGATAAAATCGATAATAAAACTTTAAAGAAAGGATTATTACCATATTTATTTTTGGCTATTATAATATTAGGAGTTTTTTATTTTTTTAACGTTTTAAATAGTAATGTTCATGAGTTTTCTTATGATGAATTTATAGAAAAGTTAGATAAGGGAAAGATTACTGAATTAAAGTTAGTTGCTAGAAATAGTGGTGGAATTTATGAAGTTACTGGTACTTTAAGTGGTTATGATGAAAATGAATCGTTTGAAGCTTCTTTACCTCTTAGTGAAGAAGTTATGAAAAAACTAATTATTGCTAGTGATAATCAAGAGTTCAAACTTACTGTTGAACCTGATCCTGATTCATCTTCTTTATTGATTATTATAGTAAATGTTTTACCTATTTTGATTTTCTTAGGGGCTGCTTTTTGGTTTTTTAATAAGCAAATGGCAGGTAATAAGAATTCTTTAGATTTTGGTAAAAGTAGGGCTAGATTAAGTAGTGATGATAATCAGGTTACTTTTAAAGATGTAGCTGGTTTAAAAGAAGAAAAGGAAGAAGTTAAAGAGTTAATTGATTTCTTGAAAGCACCAAAGAAATTTCAAAAGTTAGGTGCTAGAATTCCTAAAGGAGTATTATTAATGGGGCCTCCAGGAACTGGTAAAACTTTACTTGCTAAGGCTGTTGCTGGAGAAGCAAATGTACCTTTTTACTTTATTAGTGGTTCTGACTTTGTTGAATTATTTGTTGGAGTTGGAGCTAGTCGTGTACGTGATATGTTTCAACAAGCTAAGAGAAATGCGCCATGTTTAATCTTTATTGATGAAATTGATGCTGTTGGTCGTCAAAGAGGAACTGGTTTAGGTGGAGGACATGATGAAAGAGAGCAAACATTAAATCAATTGCTTACTGAAATGGATGGTTTTGGTGCTAATGAAGGAATAATTATTATTGCAGCAACAAATAGACCTGATGTATTAGATCCTGCTTTGCTTCGTCCAGGAAGATTTGATAGACAAGTAACGGTTAATTTACCAGATGTTAGAGGTCGTGAAGAAATATTAGCTGTTCATGCTAAAAATAAAATTTTAGCAGAAGGTATTACTCTTCAAAATTTAGCTAAAAGAACACCTGGATTTAGTGGTGCTGATTTAGAAAATCTATTAAATGAAGCTGCTTTATTAGCTGTTCGTCGTAATAAAGATGAAATAAGTATGAGTGAAATTGATGAAGCTACTGATCGTGTTTTAATGGGTCCTGCAAAAGTAAGTCATAAATATAGTGAGAATGATCGTAAATTGGTAGCTTATCATGAAGCTGGTCATGCTGTTATTGGATTAAAATTGAAAAATGCTAGTGATGTTCAAAAAGTTACAATTATTCCTCGTGGTTCTGCAGGTGGATATAATATGATGGTTCCAACTGAAGAAAAATTATGTTCTACTAAGTCTGATTTATTAGAAGAAATTACTGGATTATTAGGTGGAAGAAGTGCTGAAGAGATTACTTTTGGTGAGATTACTACAGGTGCTCATAATGACTTTGAAAAAGCTACTAAAATTGCTAGAGCTATGGTAACTGAATATGGAATGAGTGATTTAGGACCATTACAATTCGAGCAACAAGAAGGTAGTGTATTCTTAGGAAGAGATTATAATAAACCTCAACATTTTTCTAATGAAGTTGCTAATGAGATTGATATGGAAATGAGAAAGATTATTAATAATTGTCATCAAAATGCTCAAGATATTATTAAGAAAAATAAAGATTTGTTAAAATTAATTGCTGAAACTTTATTAGAATATGAAACATTAACTAAAGAACAAATTGACTATTTAGTTGAAAATGGGAAGATGCCAGAAGAAGATGAAAATAATTTAGAATCTTTATCTATTACTAAATTAAGAGAACTTGCTAAAGAAAAAGGTATTAAAAATTACTCAAAGATGAATAAGGCAGAATTATTAAAAGAATTAGATACTATTTAAGCAGTAAGATAAAAGTAGACACTAAAGGAAGTGTCTATTTTTTATTGACTATTTCAACAATACTAGTTCTTTTTTCTTGAAAAATGCTATTTTTATATTATAATATAGCTAAAGGAGTGAGAGAATATGGCAAAAAGAGAAGAAATTGCTAAGAAGGGAAAGGGTTTTATAGCTGAGTTTAAAGCATTTATTTTACGTGGAAATGTTATGGATATGGCTATAGGTGTTATTATAGGTGGAGCATTTCAAGGTATTGTAACTGCTTTAACAGAAGATTTTATTAATCCATTAATTAATGGAATTGGTGGAGCTGAAGTTGGTGGAACCCTTAAAATCTATGGTGGTCAAGTTATTAAATACGGAGATTTTATAACAGCTGTTATTAATTTCATTATTATGGCTTTTATTCTATTCTTACTTTTAAAATTTGTTAATAAAGTTTTGGCTGTAGGTAAGAAAGAAGAAAAGAAAGATTCAATTAAAACTGATGAAGTTATCTTATTAGAAGAGATTCGTGACTTATTAAAGAAATCAAGAAAATAGATTCATTTGAATCTTTTTTTCTTGTTTAATTTTAAAAAATCATATATACTAAGCGTGAATTGGAAAAGGGATTACATATGGAATGGAAGATTGGAAATATTACAATTAAAAATCAAGTTGTATTAGCTCCTATGGCTGGAATTAGTAATTCGGCTTATAGGAGAATTTGTAAAGAAATGGGTTGTGGTTTGGTTTATGCTGAAATGGTTAGTGATAAAGCTATTATGTATGGTAATCAAAAAACATTAGATATGCTTAAGATGACTGATGAAGAAAGACCTTTGGCTCAACAAATATTTGGAACTGATGTTGATTCTTTTGTTAAAGCTGCTATTTATGTTTATGAAAACATGCATCCAGATATTATTGATATAAATATGGGATGTCCGGTGCCTAAAGTTGCTGTTAGGGCTCAAGCAGGAAGTGCCTTATTAAAGAATCCTGATAAAATTTTTGAGATTGTAAAGGCTGTTGTTGAAGCCGTTTCTATTCCTGTTACTGTAAAAATAAGAAGTGGATGGGATCATGAACATATTAATGCTGTAGAAGTAGCTAAAATTGTGGAGAAAGCTGGAGCTAGTGCAATTTGTGTTCATCCAAGAACTCGAAGTCAAGGTTATAGTGGAAAAGCAGATTGGAATATTATTCGACAAGTTAAAGAAAATGTTTCAATTCCAGTAATTGGTAATGGAGATATAAAGACGCCAATGGATGCTAAGAGAATGCTTTCTGAAACACATTGTGATGCTATTATGATTGGTAGAGGAGTTTTGGGAAATCCTTGGTTAATAAAAAATACTTTAAGATATTTAAATGGGGAGGAACTTTTTCCTGTAACAATTGAAGATAGGATTAAGATGTGTTTACAACATTTAAATTTATTAAAGGAATTAAAAGATGAAAAAATAGCTTGTTTAGAGATTAGAAATCATATAGGCTGGTATTTTAAAGGAATTAAGGGATCTAATGATATTAAAAATAAAGTCTATCAAACATCTAATATTCATGATATAATTTCTATATTAATTGAATTTGAGGAGGAAGTATTATGTCAAAAAAAATAGAGGATGATAAGCCAAAAAAAGCATTATTTTTGCAAAGATTTTTAGCTTTCTGTATTGATGTGATTCTTGTTTCTTTATTGGCTTCTATTATTTCTACTCCTTTTATGGATGCTGAAAAGATGGAAAAGATTGAGCAACAAGAAATTCAATTATTAGAACAAACTAAAAGTGAAAGTTTTGATGTTGATGCTTATATTGATTCTTATATCAATATTAATTATAAAACAGCTAGATATTCTGGTTTATTATCTTTGGTAGTTATATTTTTAGATGTATTATATTTTGTTGTTTATCAAATATATAATAATGGTCAGACAATAGGAAAGAAAATTATGAAGATAAGGGTTGTATCAGATGATGGTGATTTATCTACTAATCAAATGATTTTTCGCTCTTTTATAGCTAATTTAGTACTAGTATCTTTATTAAAGTATATATTTATGTTGTTTGCTACTAAAGAAACATATTTTTATGGTTCTGGTGTTTTTGAATTATTTCAATATTTGATTATGTTTATTTCTGTAATTATGATTGCTAATCGTAAAGATGGAAAAGCAGTTCATGATTTATTGTTTCATACAAGTGTCGTTAGAGAGTGATGAGGAGGGATATTATGAGAAATTTTACAGAACAGGAATTAGTTAGAAGAGAAAAAGCAGAAAAATTAAGAGAATTAGGTTTAGATCCTTTTGGTCAAAGATATGATCGTACAGATTTTGCAGCTGATATTCGTTCAAAGTATCAAGATATAGAACATGATGCTTTTGAAAATATGGATGATACTGCTAAAGTAGCTGGTAGAATTATGTTTATTAGAAAAATGGGAAAGGCTTCTTTCTTTACAATTAAAGATAGAACGGGTTCTATTCAAGTATATATTTCTATCAATGATGTGGGAGAAAAAGTTTATGAATTATTTAAATCTGCTGATATTGGTGACATTGTTGGTGTATATGGAAAAGTAATGAAGACTAAAACAGGAGAAGTTACTATTAAATGTTTAGAATATACTCATTTAGTTAAGGCACTTAGACCTTTGCCTGAGAAATTTCATGGCTTAACTGATAAAGAAGAAAGATATAGAAGACGTTATGTTGATTTGATGATGAATGAAGAATCTGCTAAAGTGGCTTTTATGAGACCTAAAATTATACGTACTATTCAGAAGTTTTTGGATTCTCGTGGATTTGTTGAAGTAGAGACTCCATTGTTATCTACTTTATTAACTGGAGCAGCAGCTAGACCATTTGTTACTCATCATAATGCTCAAGATTTAGATATGTATTTAAGAATTGCTTTAGAATTACCATTGAAAAGATTATTAGTTGGTGGGATGGAAGCAGTTTATGAAATTGGTCGAACTTTTAGAAATGAAGGTATGGATACTCAACATAATCCAGAATTTACTTTGATGGAAGTATATCAAGCTTATTCTGATTTAGAAGGAATGATGGAATTAACTGAGTCTATGTATAAAACAATTGCTAATGAGGTGTGTGGAAAAACTACTTTTCATTATTTAGGGCATGATATTGATTTAGCTGGTGATTGGAAAAGAATATCTATGACTGATGCTATTAAAGAGAAAACAGGAATTGATTTTGTTTCAATTCATTCTGTAGAGGAATGTTTAAAATTAGCTGAGGAACATGGAATTGAATTAGAAGAACATGAAAAAGCTTATGGACATATTGTTAATAAATTTTTTGAAAAATATGTTGAAGAGTCTTTAATTGAGCCTACTTTCTTATATGGTCATCCTATTGAAATATCACCTCTTACTAAGAAGGATCCTAAAGATGGTAGATTTACTCAGAGATTTGAATTGTTTATTTCTGGACATGAATGTGCTAATGCTTATACTGAGTTAAATGATCCTATTGATCAATTAGAGAGATTTGAAGCTCAATTATCTGAGAAAGATTTAGGAAATGAAGAAGCAAATGATATAGATATGGATTTTGTGGAAGCTCTAGAATATGGAATGCCTCCTGCTGGTGGTATTGGTTATGGTATAGATCGATTGATTATGTTATTTACTGAACAAGAATCTATTCGTGATGTATTATTATTCCCAACTATGAGAGAGAGAGGAAAAGAAGTTCAATAACTTCTTTTTTTTGTCTTGTTAGTACTTGTTATCGCACTTAAGGAATATTATAATTTATTTATAAGGTAGGTGTTTTTATGGATGATGAAGAGCTAGACGAAATTAGGGAAAATTTAGAAAATGTAGAGTTTAATAATGAAGATGAAGATCAAGAAATCATGGATGATGAAGATAATTATGAGGTTAAAATAAGTTCTTCTTCAAAAAAACATGATGAGGAAACTGAAATTCTGGATAGAAATGATGATTCTTTTATGGAAAAGAAAAGTATTAATAAAACTACTATCTTATTATGTTTTATTATTGTTATTTTGGTAATTGTTATTGCTTTTTTATTGATTCCAAGAATTATGGGGAAAGGGTCTATTACTCCTTTTAATCATTCATCAGAAGAAAACTATGACGATGAAGGAAAACCAACTACTACTGTTATTGATATTACTAAAGGACAGTCTTCTTTTATTAATGATAATCATTTATTTGTTAATTATAAAGATGTTGGATACATTACTAATTTAGAGGGTAAAGTAATATATCAAGATGATGACAAAGTCTGCTCCATGATGAAAGATTCTTTCTTTCTGTGTGAAAGAAATGATGAATCAAAGACTAAATATGTTATTAAGAAGATAGATGAATCTGGAAATATTACTAATGTATCAGAAGAGGAAAAATTTGATTCTGATGGTAGAGTTTTACTTAATGGAAGTAAGTTGATTGGCTACTATAGTGATAATGATAATGGAACACATTTATCTTTTGTTGATACTAATTCTATTAAAGAAATTGATATGTCTCAAGTTTATTTACTTCAAGTAAATGATTCTAATGAACGAAAAATTTATGGTGGAAGATATGCAATTGTTTCAAATAAAAGAAATAATAATATTTCTGATGGAAAGAAGTATTCTTATGGTGTATATGATGTTCTTGAAAATAGAATTATTATAAAACCTAAATATGAGACAATGGTTTATTTGGATGATGATTTGTTTGTAGCTGTTGTTGATGGTAAAAGTGGAATTGTTGATTCTAATGATACTGTTAAACTGGATTTTAAATATGATGTTATTTTATATTCTAATGGTTTATTTTTTGCTGGTAAGGGAGATGTATTACATGTTCTTAACAAGAGCTATAAAGAAATAGGTAATACTATAAAGATTTCTTCTTTAAAGCAATATGATTATTATGATAACCATAAAAAAATTGAAGTAAAAGCATGTGGTGATAAAGTCATTCTTTTAAAAAATAGTTCTAAAAGTGATGATAACCAATATGTTGTTGTTGATCAGGATGGCAATTTTACTGATTATGATTTTCAACTATATGAAGTTTTAAAAAAGCATGTTATTACTTTGAAGGATAAAACTTTGGTATTATATAATATTTCATTTAATAAAATTCAAGAATTTCAAATTCCTGATTCTGTTCAAATTGATTTAGATACTGCTGTTATTTATGTTGGAGATAATTTGGTATTTAATGGATGTTATGTATTTGATATTAATAGTGGTAAATATTTATATAAAATGAATAATTTATCTCGTTCTTATCAGGGATATTATGTTGATTTAAAGTTTCAAAATGGAGTTGGAACTGCGGAAGTGTTTTTAGATGATAATAAAATAGGGTCTATTGATGATGTTGATATAAGTAAATTTTTAAAAGCCGATAATAATGGTATTCAAGTTACTAATGATTATTTTATTTTTCATGTCGGTAATAAGACTCTAATAATAAAAAGGTCTTAGATTTAAAAGAAAGAATTATTTCTTTCTTTTTTCAATAAAAATTTTAAAAAAAAGTGTAAATGCTTGTAAAATCAAATCGAAATCGTTATAATTAGATTGGGAGGTTAATTATGGAAAAACATAATATAAAGAAAGTCGTTCTATTAATAGGGACTATACTTTTATTAGCACTTGCAATTATTTTTCATGATGTTACTAAGGCTAAAGGTTGGGTTTTCATCTGTGAATTAGTGTTAGCTCTTATTATTTTAGGATTATTACTTAGTAACCTTGGCAATAAGAGTAATAGTGCTAAAGTTGTGTTAGTTACTATTATGGTATTCTTTGTTCTTACTTGGATTTTTCCTGCTGCTTATTTTTCAAGTGAGTATATAGAACAGGGACGCGTTCAAATGGGATTATTTGATTTGTTTAATTATCCTATAACTGCTTTTAGTTATTTTGGATATATTGCATTTTATGTAATTCTAGTTGGTGGTTTTTATGGAATTTTATATAAAATTCCAGCATATCGTTCTTTCTTAGATAAGATAGTAGATATGACAAAAGGTATGGAAAAAATAGTATTAGTATTTTTTGTAATACTAAATGCATTTTTGGTATCTATTTGTGGAGTACATCTTGCACTTGCTTTATTTATTCCACTTATAGTATCTATCATTTTACTAATGGGATATGATAAAATGGTTGCTGCTATGGTAATAGTTGGTTCTATTATTGCTGGTCTTATTGGAACAACATTTGCTTATAATAATGTTTCAGTAGCTGCTAGTACTTTGGGATTAGCTTTTGATTATCAAATTGGTGTTCGTTTTGTAATCTTGTTAGTAGCAATTGCTTTAGTTATTTTTAATATTTTAATGTATATTAAAAATAATGGATCTAAAGTAAAAATTGAGAAGAAGACTATTAAGAAAGCAGAAGAAAAAGTAGTTGAAAAAGTTGTAGAAGAGAAGACTGAAGTAAAGAAAACAAAAACTTCTTCTAAAAATAATAATCATTCTTCTAGTAGTCATAAATCTAGTGGAAAGAAAACAACAAAATCTTCTAAATCTCGTAAGAGTGATCGTAAAGCAGCATTAAAAGATGAAGATATAATTGTTGTTAAAGAAAATATGATGGAAGATAGTTGCTATGTTCCTGAAAATACTACAAAGAAACATTCTATTTGGCCATTTATGCTTACATTTTGTTTATTGTTTGTATTGTTTGTATTGGCATTTATTTCTTGGGGAGAAAATGGTTTTAATAATACATTCTTTGATAAAATGACTACTAATGTTAAAGGATTTACTTTATTTGGATTCCCACTTTTTGCTAAATTATTAGGTACTTTTAATTCATTTGGAAGTTGGACAATAACTGATTTACTATTACCAATGACTTTTATGGTATTATTATTAGTAATAATTTATAAGGTTCCATTTGAAGATGTAAGATTAGGTTTCAAGCAAGGTGCTAAGAGGGCATTAGGTCCTGCTGTTATTGTTATTTTAACTTATACAGTATTGGTATTGGTTGTTTATCATCCATTCCAATTAGTAATTTATAAGGCTGTTTTAGATTTTGCTAAGGGATTTAATGTGGCAACTACAGTAGTAGTAGCAATCTTAAGTGGATTCTTTAATTCAGATGTATCTTATAGCATGCAAAGTATATTACCTTATTATGCAAGTTTAGGTTATTCTTCTGATATGCATGGTACTGCAGCTATTATTTTCCAAGCTATGTATGGATTAACATCTTTAGTTGCTCCAACAAGTCTTGTACTATTGGCAACTTTATCTTATTTAAAAATTTCATATAAAGATTGGATGAAAAATATTTGGAAATTATTATTAGAACTATTTGTTGTATTATTAATAGTTTTCATAATTTTAGCAGTTATCTAATAAATGAAAAAAGAGCTAGTCTCTTTTTTTTTGTCGTTTTTTAGTGGATTCTTTATGTTGTTTGAATTATTTTTATTATTATAAAATAATCATGAGGTGATATTATGAATCTTTTTTTTGATGAAGAATCACAGAAAATATTGGTTGATGCAAAAAAAGAAATGTATGAGTTAAAACATCCTTATGTAGGAAGTGAACATTTATTATTAGCTATATTAAAGAATGATAATTTAGATATATGTAAGTATTTGTCAGCTTATGGAGTTACTTATGATATTGTAAAAGAAGAATTATTAAAGATTATTGGAATTGGAAATAAGACAAATGATTGGTTTTTATTTACTCCACTATTGAAACATATTATTGTTCAATCTCGAAATTATGTAAAAGATTCTTCACAAGTTATTACTCCTAAGGCTCTTTTTTTATCCATTATAAAAGAGGGTGATGGTATTGCTAATAGGTTGTTGATTGGGATGAATATTGATGTTTCTATATTTTATGAACACTTTATAAATACAAATAATTATTCTTACAGTACTTATTATTTAGATAAATTTGGAATAAATCTAAACAATTTAGTTGCTTCTTATGAACCTGTTATTGGAAGAGAAAAGGAACTTCAGGAAATTATTCTAATTTTATGTAAAAAAAAGAAAGGAAATCCCTTACTAATAGGTGAAGCAGGTGTTGGTAAAACGGCTATTATTGAAGAATTAGCAAGAAGAATTTCTTTAGGAAAAGTGCCTAGTGCTTTAAAGAATAAAACTATTTATAGTATATCTTTATCTTCTTTAGTTTCAGGTACTAAGTATAGAGGTGAGTTTGAAGAAAAATTGGAGAATATTCTTGAAGAATTAGTGGAAAATTCTAATATTATATTATTTATAGATGAAGCTCATAGTTTGATGGGAGCTGGAGGGGCTGAAGGTGCAATTGATGCTGCTAATATTTTAAAACCCTATTTAGCAAGAGAAAATGTTAAGATGATTGGTTCTACTACTTTTTTTGAATATTCTACTAGTATAAAAAAAGATAAAGCCTTTGATCGGAGATTTCATAAAATTTATATTGAGGAGTTATCTGATGAGGATGTTTTTAATATTTTATTACGATTAAAAAAAAGTTACGAGAAATATCATCATGTAAAACTTACTAAGAATGTTTTATTATCTCTATTAGATTATTCTAACAGTTGCTTATTCTATGGCAAACAACCTGATAAGGCAGTAGATTTGTTAGATGAAGTTTGTTCTTATGTGTCTGCTATAAAAAACGAAAGAGAAAAAGAAATTTCTGGATTGTTAGATAATATTCATTATTTTGAGAGTTTAAAAAATGATGCTATTCAGAAGCATCATTTTAAACAGGCTACTTTATATAAGAATAGGGAGTTAGCTAATAGAAATTCTTATGAAAATATTGTTTTTTATCATACTAATTGTCCTGTTATTACTAAAGCTGATTTGAAAGAGTTAATATATCAAAAAGTACATGCTCCTAGAAAAGGAGAAATAAAAGATAAGATTCATTATGCTAAAAGTGAAATAAAAAAAGTTGTATTTTGTCTGGATAGTATTATAGATGATGTTTTGAAAAGAATAGTTAAATATGATTATGTTCTAAATAATAGTCCTTTGGTCTTTTTATTTGTAGGAAAAAGTGGTGTGGGAAAGACTTTTTTAGCACAAAAGATTTATGAAGAGCTTTTTTCTGGATTTCATTTTATTCATATTAACTTAGAGTTTTATCAAGAGTCTTCCTCTTTTTATAAATTATTAGGTGATTTTTATTCCTATAAAGATGGATATATATTTCAAGAGTTATTTGATAATCCTTTTTCTATTATCATAATAGATAATATTCATTTGGGACATACTGATTTTATTAAGCGATTATGGGATTCATTTAAAACTGGGTATATTGTGAATGGATTTGGGGAAAAAATATATCTTTGTAAGTGTATTATTTTTCTTACAGCTCTTGAATCTTATAGTGTAGGTTTTAATCCTTTTCATAATGAATTTGATCAAAATATTATATCTTATCATTTTTGTAATCCTACTCGGAATGATTTAATAGCTTATGTTCAAGATTATTATTCTGATTATTCTTCTTTAAAACGGAATAAGATTATTGCCTATATTACAAAGAAAATGGATTTGGATAATGGTACTTTTTATAAATTAAAGGAATTGTTAAAGAATTATTCAGTATAATTCGTTGTATCTTTTTTTATATCTTTGTTATAATATGGTTGGTAGGTGATTTTATGAAATTATATAATACTTTAACAAGAACAGTTGAAGAGTTTATTCCTAATGAAGAAAATAAGGTAAAGATGTATACTTGTGGACCTACTGTTTATCATTATGCTCATATAGGTAATTTACGTACTTATATATCTGAAGATATTATGGAAAAAGGATTTAAGTTCTTAGGATATGATGTTGAAAGAGTTATGAATATAACTGATGTTGGACATTTAGTGGGTGATGGAGATAGTGGAGAAGACAAGATGCTTGTTGCTTCTAAAAGAGAACATAAGACTTCTAAAGAGATTGCAGCATATTATACAAACTGTTTCTTTGAAGACTGCTCTAAATTAAATATTAGAAAACCAGATGTAGTATCTAATGCTACTGATAATATAGATATGTATATCAAGATGATTACAAAGTTAATTGATAAAGGATTTGCTTATATATCAGATGGCAATGTTTATTTTGATACTTCTAAATACGCTGATTATTATAAGTTATCTGGTAGAAATGCTGATGATTTGATGGTTGCAGTTCGAGAAGATATTAGTGAGGATCAATCTAAGAGAAATCCATTTGACTTTGGATTATGGTTTACTAATTCTAAATTTAATAATCAAGAACTTCAATGGGATTCGCCTTGGGGTAGAGGTTATCCAGGATGGCACATTGAATGCTCTGGTATAAGTATTAAGTATTTAGGGGAAAGACTTGATATCCATTGTGGTGCTGAAGATGCTATATTTCCGCATCATACTAATGAAATTGCACAGAGTGAAGCTTATTTAGGACATAAATGGTGCAATTATTGGGTTCATTTAGGATTTTTGAATGATGAAACTGGTAAAATGAGTAAATCTAAAGGAGAATTTTTAACGGTTTCTTTATTACAAGAAAAAGGATATAATCCACTAAGCTATCGTTATATGTGTTTAAATTCTTATTATCACAGTCAATTAACATTTACATTTGATATTTTAGCTGGAGCTGAGAATGCTTATAATAAATTAAAAAACAGAGTGTCTAAGTTAAAACATGATAGTATTGATGAAGATAAAAAAAATAAATATATTCAAAAGTTCTGTGAAGCTATAGAAGATGATTTTAATACTTCTAATATGATTACTTTAACTTATGAGGTATTAAAAGATGGTGATTTATCTGATGGTACAAAGTTTGCTATTGTAGAGGAATTTGATAAAGTTTTATCTTTGGATTTAACGGTTGTTGAAGAAAATAAAGTTGATGCTGATTTAGAATCGGAAATATTAACTAAGATTGAAGAAAGAAAAGAAGCAAAAAAGAATAAAGATTTTGCTTTAGCAGATCAAATTAGAGATGACTTACTTGCTAAAGGAGTAAAATTAATTGATACTCGAGATGGTACAACTTATGAGTTAGTATAGAATTCGTATATCGCGAATTCTTTTCTTTATGTTATAATGTGTTTGGTGATTTGTATGAATGTGAATGAAATCAACGTATTAGTACTTGCTTATTTGGGTGATACTATTTATGAGAATTATGTAAGAAAGTTTTTAATTGATAAAGGTATTCCGAATGTTGATCAATTACAAAAAGAAGCCATTACTTATGTCAGTGCTAAGAGACAGGCTTATTATTTGCAAGAAATGATAGATCATAACTTTTTGAAAGAAAATGAATTGGATGTTGTGAAGAGAGCTAGAAATTATAAGACTACTTCTCATCCAAAGAATTGTGATATTATCACTTATAAATATGCTACTGGTTTAGAAGCTTTAATTGGATGTTTGGAATTATCAAAAAATGAAGAAAGGATTGATGAAATTATGAATTTCATCTTTACAAAGTAATATGTTAGTATTTGGTAAAAATGTAGCTAAAGATCTTCTACAAAAAAATAAAAATATTCGAAAAATCTATTTTCAAGATAATTTTTCTGATAAAGAGATTATTTCTCTTAGTGAAAAATTAAATATTCCTTTCCAATATTATTCAAAAAAAGAAATGGATCATTTGTGTTCTGGAGTACATCAAGGTATAATCCTAGATATTCCGGATTATTCTTATTATAATCTTAAAGATTATTTAAGAAATACTACTGATGATTATATTGTTATTTTAGATCATATTGAAGATCCTCATAATTTTGGAGCTATTATTAGAACTTGTGAAGCAGCTGGAATTGGAGCTATTATTATTCCAAAAGATAGACAGGTTCCTATAAATGCTACTGTTATGAAAACTAGTGTGGGTACTTTAGATGCTATTAAGATTATTTCTGTAAGTAATATTGCTCAATCAATTGAAAAATTAAAAGAAGCTGGTTTTTGGATCGTTGGGACTTCTTTAGAGGATAGTATTGATTATAGAAGTGTCGATTATAGTGGAAAAATAGCATTAGTAATTGGTAATGAGGGAGAAGGTATTTCTAGTTTAGTGGCTAAAAAATGTGATTTTTTAGTTAAAATACCTATGTATGGTACTACTAATAGTTTAAATGCTAGTGTGGCAGCTGGGATTATGATTTATGAAATGATTCGGAATAGAAAGTAGGAATTATGAATTATAAGAAATATAATGATTATGAATTAATCTATATGATACGTGAAAATGATGATTTTTCTCAAAATATATTATATGAAAAGTATCAACCAATTATTAAAAAGTTTGCTACTGATTTTTATATAAGATATAAAAGTAGTGGATATGATTATGAAGATTTTTTACAAGAGGCAACTATTGGATTTCAAAAAGCTTTGTTTTCTTTTGATGATACTAGAGAAAACTTGTTTTATTCTTTTGCTGTTTTATGTATTCAAAGAAGACTTTTATCATTTTGTAGAATGTTTATGAGTGATAAATATAAAAATGTTTTTTTTGATACTATTTCTATTGATGATATTTCATGTATTGATAATAGAAATAATATGGATTCTATTTTTGATGAGAAAGAGATGGAAAAGTTATTAAAGTCTATTATTTTTGATTTATCCTGGGAAGAAGGAATTGTTTTTGAATTAAGATTAAATGGGTTTCAGTATTTGGAAATTAGTAAATTGTTAGATATTTCTTGTAGAAAAGTTGGAGTTATTTTAAAAAGTGTTAGAAATGTAGTGCGAAAAAGGATTCATAATTATTATTGTCAATAGACAGTTAATCAAATTGTCTTTTTTTTTATTTTGAGTTAAAATGGATATAAGATAGGTGATTTTTATGGTTGTTCCATTTAATAAGAAACAAGAAGTTAATGCTGTTACTTTATATGATTGGTATAACCTTCATCATGATGAAGATGATCGAAGAACTTTATTTGTATTTCTATCTAAAGCTCTTAAATATATACATGATCATGGCTATTGTGTAATGGTTTTTCATCCATCTTTAATTTTTGTATTGTATGATAATCCGGAATGCATTCAATTTACTAAGTTGATGGAATTACCTGATGATGAGGAGGAAAGAAAAAATATTATAAAAGAAGATATTTTTCATTCGGCGTTTATTCAAATTGGTTTGTATTCTAATACATTAGCAAAATTAAGCCCTGATTTTTTGATTAATAATTTTGATTCTTTTGTGGAATTTTTACCGGCTGGAGATGCCCCTTACTATAGGGGAGTTGTTCAAAGAGGGGCTTCAATTTATTTTTGCCAGTTTGATGTAGAAAAGGCTAAAAGAGAATTAGCAGATTTAAAAAAACAATTTGGAGAAAAGGTGGATAATCAAGAAGAGTCTATTTTTGATAATGAGAGTGAAACTGATTTAACAAATAAGAAATATAATGATTATATTTATAAACAAATTAGTGGTTATCAAGATGCTGCTTTTGTTCATTTATTGATTATTCCGACGATTGCTTTTGTTCTTTTGGCTTTATTCGGAGTTATTTCTTGGTTTGTTAGTATATTATCTTGACATTTCAATGTGTTTATGCTATTTTATTGGTGTAAGCACTTTGGAGTGTTTTTATTTTGAAAAAATAGGGAATAGGTGAATAATTTATGGCTGAAGTTCGTAAAAAAGTAGTTGAAGATCCATACAATACTGCTAAGATCAAAAAAAATGATAAAAAGAAAAAAGTAGAAAAAAAAGAAGTAGTGTCAAAAAAGAAAGTGAAAGAATCTGGTAAAAAAGGTTTATGGACTAGATTTCGTATCTTTTGTCATGGCGTTAAGGGTGAATTTTTAAAAGTTCATTGGCCTACTAAAGATAATATGATTAAATATTCGATTGCAACGATTTTCTTTATAATCTTTTGTGCTGGATTTTTCTATTTGATTGATATTATATTTGCTTTAGTTCAATCATTAATACATTAAGAAGGAGTTATATTATGGATAAACAATGGTATGTAGTTAATACTTATTCTGGACATGAAAACAAAGTAAAGGAAAAACTTGAAATGAGAGCTGAATCTATGGATATGCAGGATTATATTTATAGAGTTGTTATTCCAGAAGAAAAAGTAGTTGAAGTAAAAGATGGAGTTACTAAGGAAAAAACAAAAAAAATGTTTCCAGGGTACATTTTAGTAGAAATGGTGATGACTGATGAAGCATGGTATGTTGTTCGTAATACTCCTGGGGTAACTGGATTCATTGGTTCTAGTGGTAAAGGTGCTAAACCTACACCATTGCAACCTTATGAAGTAGATAATATTCTTGGCAATATGGGTATTAGTAGAATGGATGTTGATACAGATCTTACTGAAGGAGCAAAAGTTAAGATTATTGCTGGACCATTCCAAGGAATGTTTGGAACAGTTGATTCAGTTGATTTACCATCTAGTAAAGTTAATTTACTTGTTGATTTATTTGGACAAGAAACTAGTGTAGAAGTAGAACTTTCGCAAATAGAAAAAGCATAATTTTAATTTAGGGGATTTGATTGTTTTAAATTTACAAGATTTTTAAAATATTGTAAAGAATCTGGTGTTTTATTTGACATGGATCATTATTTAGCAGAAAAGTTTGTGTTTTTTTGTTCATGATTTTGATGAGTGAGACAAAAAATCAATTGGTATTAAGAAAACTAAGAGGAAATAAATATTGCATTATTGTGATGTTTATGATATAGTACTTACGCAGCTATATTTTATATATAGTGGTAAGTTTAGTGGGAAGCATGGTTTGCATTTATAAAAGCGGGAATCAAGCTATTTGGACCACTCGCGAAAACTAATATTATAGGAGGTGTTTTTCGTGGCAAAGGAAGCAGTTAAAAAAATTAAATTACAAATTGAAGCAGGAAAAGCTACACCGGCTCCACCAGTTGGAACTGTTTTAGGACCTGCAGGTATTAATCTTCAAGATTTTTGTACGAAGTATAATGAAGCTACTCGTGAAAAAATGGGAGATGTTTTACCAGTTGAAATTTCAATATATGAAGATAGAAGTTTTGATTTCGTAATTAAGACTCCACCAACAGCATTTTTATTAAAGAAATTTGCTAAGATTAAAAAAGGGTCTACAAAGGGATCAAGCGAAGTTGTTGCTACTATTTCTCAAGACACATTGAGAGAAATTGCTGAGATTAAGCTACCAGATTTAAATGCTTATACTGTTGAAGAAGCAATGAAGATAGTTGCTGGAACTGCTAAAAATATGGGAATTGCTATTGAAGGTCAAGAGTAATTCATAATTATTCTATAGGTTATACCTAGTGGAAGGAAATAATCCGCTTTTACCACATAAGGAGGAAATAAAATGAAAAAAAGAAGTAAAAAATATACAGAAGCTGTATCTAAAATAGAAAAAAGTAAAGTATATTCTAAAGAAGAAGCTGTTAAATTAGTTAAAGAAACTTCTACAAGTAAATTCGATGGTTCTATTGAAGTTGCTATGAGATTAAATCTTGATACTAAGAAAGCTGATCAACAATTAAGAGGTGCTATTGTACTTCCTAAAGGAACTGGAAAAACTCAAAGAGTTTTAGTTGTTGCTAGAGGACCAAAAGCACAAGAAGCACGCGATGCTGGAGCAGATTATGTAGGAGATACTGATATCTTAGAAAAAATTGAAAAAGAAAATTGGTTTGAATTTGATACTATGATAGCAACTCCTGATATGATGCCTTTACTTGGAAAATTAGGTAGAGTTTTAGGACCTAAGGGTTTAATGCCAAATCCAAAAACTGGTACAGTTACTTTAGATATTGCTAAAGCAGTAGAAGAAGTAAAAGCTGGACGTGTTGAATATAGAACTGATAGTTTTGGTAATATTCATGGAGTTATTGGAAAAGCATCATTCTCTGAAGAAGATTTAATTGCTAATTTGGATGCATTCGTTGCTCAAATTATTCGTATTAAACCTGCTACTGTTAAAGGAGATTATATTAAGAATATTTCTATCTCTTCAACAATGGGTCCAGGAATTAAAGTTGAAAATAGTTTTGACAAATAATAATATATAGGTTATAATAATATCGATTTGTAGGTGCCATAGACAGCAGGTGTAAAAATAAATCCTGCCGAGGACTTATTACTAAGTAATTAAAGTTCTTTTGCTGTCTGGTAAAGGAACTTTTTTATGGCATCCCTCAATATATGAAGGAGGTGTGTTATGGCAAGTAAAGCAATCTTAGAGCAAAAGCAAGCTGTTATAGATGAAATTAAAGATCGTACTTCTAATGCTAAGTCAATTGTATTATTTGATTATCGTGGTATAACTGATAGTGAAGCTAAAGAGTTACGTGTAAAATTAAGAGAATCTAATGCAGATTATAAAGTATATAAGAATACTTTAATGGCTAGGGCTTTTAATGATTTAGGGATTGATCTTGCAGAAGGATTAACTGGTCCAAGTGCTTTCGCATTTAGTGAAGACCAAATTGCTCCAATCAAGGTTTTATCTGACTTTGCTAAAGACCACCCAGCATTAGTTTTAAAAGTAGGGATTGTAGATGGAGAAAAAGCAGACCAAGCTAAGTTAGCTGAATATGCTACTATTCCATCAAGAGATGGATTACTTACTATGCTTGCTGGTGGTATGATTGGTCTTGTAAGAGACTTATCAATTTGCTTAGACTTATATAGTCAACAAAAAGAAGATAATTAATAAATAGAAAATAATTAATATAGGAGGAAATAAGAATGGCTAAATTAACAAAAGAAGATTTTATCAGTAGTTTAAAAGAAATGAATTTATTAGAAATTAAAGAATTAGTAGATGCAATGAAGGAGGAATTTGGAGTAGATCCTAGTGCTGTTGCTGTTGCTGCACCAGCTGCTGGTGGAGCTGCTGCTGATGAAGGTCCAACTGCTGTTACTGTATCAATTGCTGATGCTGGAGCTGCTAAAGTTGCTGTTATTAAAGTAGTTAAGGAAATTACTGGTTTAGGTTTAAAAGAAGCTAAAGATATCGTTGATGCAAACGGTGTTGTAAAAGAAAATATTCCAACTGCTGAAGCTGATGAAATCAAAGCTAAGCTTGAAGAAGCTGGAGCTACTGTAGAAGTTAAATAATATTAACTTCTTTTTTTTTGTTTACATATAAAATTAAATGTGTTATAGTACAAAGTCAAAGGAAGAGATAATGATGGATAGAAGAGAATTGTTAAATGAATTATCAAAAAAATATGCTAGTGAAACACTGGAAAAATATAAAGAATGTAATTATCAATGTGAGAAGATTGATAAAAAAACATTATTTTTACATAATTCTCTTATAAAGAATAAATTTCTTGCTGTTATGGGTATCAGTTCATTTTCTTTCTTAATTATGGATTGGTTTTCTGCTTTTAGTGGGAATACTATTGTTTCTATTATTCCTAGTGTTGTTCCGACTATTATTGTTCCTTCAATGCTTACGGGAGTTACGATAGGCGCTTGTGCACTATTATATAAAACTGTTAGATCTGTATTGAAATTAGATATAAAAGCTTTTGAGTATACAAATGCAAAATCAGAAGAAGAGAAAATTGCAACTTATTATGAAAATAAAATGGAAAAAAGCAAGTTAAATAATAGGTCTATTTCTTTATATAAATCTTATCTGAAGGCTACTTCAAATTTGAAATTGCTTTATGATCTTTCTATAAAATCTGCTAAAGTAGATTATTCTAATCAAGATAATTATGATATAACTCAAAAGTTGAATGAGAGTAAAGAAGAATTAGATAAGCTAAGTATTATAGAATCTTTATATAAATCAATTAATTTAGAGTCAGTTGACAAGTTGATTTTATCTTTATTTGGAATGATTCCTTTTATAGCAAATTTAAGTGTTTGTGGTAGTTTTGTATCTGTTCCATCTACTCTTATTAGTTTAGGAGTAGGAGCAGTTTTCACAGGCGGCTTTTTATTATATAACAATATTAAATTAAATAATGCAATTAAGATGGTTTTAGAAAAAAATGGTTTAACAAGAAAAGATTTATATGAATCATCTGATGAAAATATAAATAAAGTTATTAAACAAATTGTTAATTATGAAGGAACAATTTATGCTAGAAAAGCTTTAACTGAATTGAATAATTATGCGGAAAATGAAAGAGAAGTATTGGAAACCTCAAACAAAGTTAATAATTTAAATAATGTTAAGGTGCCAGATTCTGTATTAGAACAGTTTGTTGAAGCTCCTGTTGTTTCTGATAACAATAAAGTGTTTACGAAAACTAGTAAAGAATGATTATGTTTAGATTTTTTACGTAAATTTTTAGACTAAGGTCCGTTTTTTAACGGATTTTTTTCTTTTTCAGAGTTATTGCCGTTTCTAGAATGTTAAACGGAAATAACCTTGATAAA
>CACZFH010000005.1 GCA_902780395.1 uncultured Erysipelotrichaceae bacterium | reverse complement strand
TTAATGGTGAATTAACTGAAGAAATAATTAAGGACGAACAAAAAATATTTAGTGATTTCTTTAAAAAATATAATTGAAAAATGCATCGTAAAATTAAGAGATTACGTTTATAATAAAGAAAAAAAGAAGAAATTTTAAATGGATTTCTTCTTTATTTATGTTCTTATATTACCATAAAATCAGCATTTTTTCAAGACTTGTATTTATTATATAAATGATGTAATAAGTATATGGAGGGAAAAATATGAATAAAAATATGACCGCATTAATTAGTTGCTTTGCAAGATATTATCATACTCAAAATAGTAATATTAAAATTTATAATGATTTTTTTGCAAAAGATATCTTAACTGAAAAAGAAATAGAAAATATATCCAACAATATGAAAAATGGGATTAAATTTTTTAATCCCAATTACAATGGTGATAATCCATTAAAATGGATAGTTAATAATAATCTTGCACCTTCTGTTTTAGCAAGATCAATATTCAATGAAAAACATTTATTGAATGAAATTAATTTAGGTTTAAAACAATATATAATATTAGCTAGTGGTTATGATATGTCTGGATTGAAAGTAAATAATAAAGTGAATGTTTTTGAACTAGATAAAAAAGAAATGATAGAAGATAAAATAAGTAGGATTAATAAATCAAAATTAAATAACGAAAACATTACTTACATTAAAACAGACTTCAATGATAATTGGATTGATGATTTAATAAATAGTAATTATAGTCCGTTAGAAAAAACATTTTGTTCAATGTTAGGAATAAGTTATTATTTAGATAAAGAAGTTTTTAATGGTGCAATAAAGGAATTATCTAACATTATTCCAAAAGGAAGTATAATTTTATTTGATTATCCAAATAATTTGGAAACAAATAAGGAAAAAATAAATCAACAATTAGCAAAAGGAGCAAATGAAGAAATGAAATCTATATATTCTTATGAAGATATAGAAAAGATTGCTGATGATTCAAGTATGTTGATATATGAACATTTAGATTATAATGATATTAATAATACTTATTTTTATAATTACAATACATTAAATCCAAATGATAAAATAATTGCTCCGATGGGAGTAAGTTATGTTGTTCTCGTTAAACAACAAGAAATGTAATATAAAGATATTAGGAGAATAAAAAATATTCTTCTTTTTCGTGGTATAATGTTAATGAGGTGTTTTATGGATAATAACTTGTATGAAATGATATTCAAACGAAAATCATTTCACTTGTTCCGAAATATAGGAAATCAAAAAATCAGTGAAGCTGAATTAAAGGATATAGAAAATAAGTTTAATGATTTGAAACCACTTGTAGATGACATTAAAGTAAAAATAAAAATTGTTAAGGATTCAACTACTTGTAAAAGAGGACAAGAATATTGCATATTGTTTTATTCAGAAAAGAAAGATAATTACTTACAAAATATAGGTTATTTAGGAGAACAATTAGATCTTTATTTAGTATCAAAAAATATAGGCACATTATGGTTTGGAATAGGAAAAGTTGATGAAAAAGAATTAGACGGATTAAGTTTTGTTATTATGATAGCAATTGCAAAAATAGATTCAGCTGATAAATTTAGAAAAGATATGTTTAAAAGTAAAAGAAAAGATTTATCTGAAATATGGGAAGGTAACAGTTATTTAGATATTGCTAATATAGTTAGGTTTACTCCTAGTGCATGTAATACACAACCGTGGAGAGTTGAATCATCAAACAATGAATTAAAGATATATAGATATCGAAAAGAAGGAAAAAGAGGCATCATGCCAAAAGATAGGGTTATTTATTATAATCAAATAGATATCGGTATATTTATATGTTTTCTAGAATTATGTTTAGAGAAGAATAGCATTATATATAACAAAGAATTATATGTAGAAGGTGATCACGAAAATGAATATAATTTAGTAGCAGTTTATAAAATAAAACAATCGGAAGATTAAGATATTACGAATTAATAAGCAGATGAAAAAATCTGCTTTTTTCATGGTATAATTATTACTAGGTGATATGAATGGGATTAATAGGTTCAGCAATTGATGCATTTAGATTTAAAGATACAGTTTTTTATAAAGAAAATAGTGATTTGCAAAATAGATATGATGCTTTAAAAAAATTAAATGATGAATATCCAAATAATGATGATATTTTAAGTGAATTATTTATAGTTAAAAAAGGATTAGATGGAGAAAATGAAATAGCATGTAATTATTACTCCAGTATATACTTATTATGTTGAATGCAAAAATTTGGTTGGTAATATCACTGTAACTGATAAAGGAGATTTTATTAGAGAATTTAGTATTAATGGTAAGAAGATAAAAAAGGGAATGTATTCTCCTTTAAGGCAAGTTGAGGCTCAAAGAGAAGTAATTAGAAAAATATGGGAAAGCAATTCGTCAGCTATTAAGAAGTTCTTTGCCTCAAAGAATTTTGATTATTATAGAAGAATATTGGTTGTAGCAGCTAATCAAGATACTATATTAAACACAAACAGAGCTCCAAAAGAGATGAAATATAAAATACTAAGAGCAGATGCTTTAATTAGACAAATTGAATATGATATAGATCATAGAGGTAATGATGAATATCTTGAATCTAAAAAAGGTATGGAAGAAATGGCTCAATCATATGTTGATTTATCTGCTAAGGAGGAAATTAACTATTATGATTATTACAAAGAAAAATATTGCAATAATATTAGTATTTCAATAAAAGATGATTTAAAAGATAAATTAATTGAATTTAGAAAAAACAGATCAAATGAAATGAATATTCCTGCGTACTATGTATTTACAAATGAAGAATTAGATAAATTAGTTGAATTGAGGCCTAAAACAGTTGAAGAACTTAAAAATGCTAATATACTAACAGCAATTAAGATTAAAACTCATGGTGAAGAGATAATTAAAACAATAAACAAATAAGAGGTGAAAAAATGGAAAGTATTGAGATAAAAAAACAATTAGATATGACATATAGCGAATTAGTTGAGTATTTACTAAAAAAGTATGGACCGGCAAAGTATGATTACTTCTGTACAGAATCATGCAAATCAAAAAATTCAAAAGTTTCTAGAACAAGTGAAGGACTCTATTGCCATCATATTGATGAAGACAAAGCAATCATGTTAAGTAATGATAAATTTGCTCCTAATAATCCATTTGAATATCAAAAAGCGGATAGACTAGTTTATTGTAATGCATTAGAACACTTAATACTACATGTTAAAATTGTTGAAGAACCCAAAAATAAAGATGCTAATAAGATGGAATTACAAGGAATAGGTGGAGCAGTAAATTTCTTGTGTCCTCAAATAAATGATTATTATAATGGCTATGAATTTAAACAGCCTCATTTAATTAAAATATATAGTTTAATTGAAAATAATTTTGATGATTATGTTTATATTCTTAAATATTTTTTAAATATAGTTGAAGAAAAACCGTTATTAAAACTTTTTATTAATAAAGAAAGACTTTCAATAGGTTGGGATAGACAAATTGTAAAAAAAGTATATAACAAATTATAATCAAATCAATATTATTGATTATTTATACTATCTATAATACAATGTATGTGACAAAGAAAAATAGGATATGCTAGAAATTTGTGCACATTTTGTGCACATTAGATGAATATTTAAAATACAAAAAGTTACCTGTCCACAAACCCTTGAAAATAAAGGAAATACTCATAATATTATAAGTATGGATAATATACTAATTTGGCCCGCATGTGGATCGGGCAAGAAATATAAGCAGTGCTACGGCAAATAAACTCGCAAACCGGCATAAAATAAGGGAGGGAAAAGCAAGTTTTTTCTTTGCTAAAAAATTGCGAAAAATTACTAAAATTTCACTTTAGATACCCTTTCATAGGTATTTTTGAAAGATAAAAAATGTGATATAATTTATATGGGTGGTTTTATGTCTAAAATATCCAACGTATTAACGATGCTCCAGTTATTACAGTCCGGAAGAAAATATAGCATAAATGAACTTTCTAATAAACTTGAAGTTTCTGAGAGAATGATTAGAGCATATAAAGAAGATTTAGAAAAAGCAGGAATATACATTGATACAATAATGGGACCATATGGTGGATATGTATTAAACCAATCAGTTCGTATGCCTGTTAGAAAATTCAAAATGAAAGATGCCAAATTATTAGATAGATATATTGCTAATGAAAAAGCTAAAGACATAAAAGATGAACTTATACTGCTTCAAGATAAAATTAAAGGTGTATATATAGGAAGTAAACAAGAAGAAAAGGAATTAAATTTAAAAGATGAAACAGATAAGAAATATAATTTATTAACAAGAGCTATAAAAGAAAAGAGGAAAGTTAAAATATTATATTACTCTTATGGTAAAGGTGAAAACGAAAGAGTAATAGATCCAGCAGAAATGTTTTTATTTCAATATGGTTGGTATTGCGCAGCATTTTGTGAAAAGAAGCAAGACATTAGACATTTTGAGTTAAAGAGAATAATAAAATATGAATTATTAAATGAAAAGTATGAGTAGACGAAATACTTCCTCCTTTTGAGTTATATTTAACTTGAAAGGAGATTTTTTTATGGAAAAGGACATGAAAACAAATTTTGATTTTTTAAAAGAAAGGGTAGTTGATTCATTAGATAATACTGATTTAGAGTTTATTAGAAATGAATTATCTAAATTGGATGAGCCAACATTATTTAGTGGTGTTGGAGGATCAAGTGTAGTAAGTGAATTTGGAGCTAAGGTTATTAATGCTAAAAATGGTATCATTTCAATAAATAGTGAACCAAGAGATTTTTTATATCGAAATAATGACACATTTAGAAATGTAGTAGCATGTAGCTATAGTGGAAATAATTATGAAGTAGAATTATCATTTTTAAAAGGATTGAGAAAATATTTGCTATCCAATAATTCGTTTGATGATAGTGATGTAACATATTTAAAATATAATACTACTATTGATAAAGAAAGAAGTTTTATATCACTTGGTGCAACATTAATTCCAGTAAGTATATTAATAAATTATTATTTGAATGGACAAGATAGTCTAATATTAGATTGTATAGAAGAATCACCATTCAATTTTGATTTAGAAAGTGACGTCTATGAAATATTTAGTGGCTATGATACAAGCACAGCATCAAAATACTTAGAATCAACTATGGTTGAATCTGGAATTGGAATACCAATAGTTCATGATAAGTATTCTTATTGCCATGGAAGAAGTACACTTGGTATTAATTATAATGGTATAGCAATTTATTATAATAGGAATACTGAATTTGATAGAATGATGTTAGAGGAACTAAAACATTATTATAGTAGAATTGTCATTATTGATTCAAAATTTGAAGATCAAATATTAAATGATTACCAGATGCTTATACAAAGTATGTATTTAACAAAGTATATTGCTGAAAAAAAGTCAAAAGATTTATCAAAAGTAGAATATTCACCAATAGTAAAAAAATTGTATAAATATAATGGACAAATATAAAAACTTACTAAAAAATTGCGAAAAAGCATTAAAAAAGTATTTTAGATACCTTTTTAGATACCATCAGCCATGGATAAGAAGTGAAAAAGAAATAATAAAAGAGAGAAAGTATAATGATTTAACAAAACCATTGACGAAAAAGTGCCAAACTTAAACGCATAATAGTTCATGACAGCAATTCCAAAAATATGATATAATTAAATTAGAAGTAAAACTAAAAACAAGGTGTTAAAAATGGATAATTTAACAATCGTTCCTAAATCTAAAATGGTTAATATTAGTATCTCTTCTAAAAACTATGAAAAATACCAGATAACAAAAGATTTAAAAATATATGAAAATAAAGTAAATATTTTGGCTGAAGAGGGACAAGAAGCTATTACATCTAATGAGGTAGAAGCATTAATTATCCAACAATTACATGATTATGTTCAAGGAGAAATTACGGATACATTTGTAGAGTTCTCTAAAGGAAAAGTTCCTCAGGTCATTGTGTATAATAAAAATACTATTTATGAATATGAATAAAAAGAAGGTGTTGATATGAATCCAGAAAAAGCTAAATCAGAACTAGTAAAGGAGAGTAAAGAAAAGGGAATATTAGGAATTATTTTAGGGTTAACTCCTATATTATTTATTTTATTAGGTATTTTCTTTGAAGGTACGGATTTTTTTTATTCTTTATTATTTTTGTTTTATATCTACTTTTTTATTTTTGCAATTCCTATTTTCTTATGGTCTTTTGCAGTTAGTGTGGATGCACTTACAAAAGATAAAAATATTGTGTCGATTTTAGCTATTCTTAGTA
Source organism: uncultured Erysipelotrichaceae bacterium (assembly GCA_902780395.1). GTDB lineage: Bacteria > Bacillota_I > Bacilli_A > RF39 > UBA660 > UBA3789. The sequence goes on along the minus strand of CACZFH010000005.1, from coordinate 61,432 downwards.
CTTTTTCACCAGTAATAGGATTATTAGTTATTAATTTATTATCTTTTAAGCAATATATGAAAGATTTTATCTGCATATTGCTTATTTTTGCTAATATCATTGCGATTTATTTGTTAGTAATTTTGTTCCAGAAAAAAAAGAAAGAAGATTGTCATATTTCTTTTTCTTATAAAATAGTTTTTGTTATATTGAGTGTATCCTTAATTTTTATAGGTTATGGTTTTTATTTAACTAAATCTGTTTCTTATCCTGAGTTTGTTAATGTTTCTTTTTCTAATTTTCAACCAGCAGAGGGAGATATTGTCTTTAAAGATGATGGCTATATGTATTCAAGCAATGAAGACAAGCAATATAAAGAAAAGTATTCATATAATAAACATAATCAAATTATCACAACGAAGACTCAAGTTATAAAAATCATTCATTATGATAAAAAAGGGCATTATGTTTTTGCACATCGTAAGAATTCTTTTATGGCGGGAGAAAAACCAATAGTCTATAGAAATTTTAATCTTGAAACATACTTTACAGATTCGGATGATAGGTTAGATTTTGTTAATCCTGTTATTCTAGATCGTTTTACTTTGAATATAGATGGGACTGTTAAGTCTTCTGACTCTATAGTTTATACAGTGACTAAAGCTTGCTTGAAAAATACGGAGATATGTAATTTTTATCATATTAAGGGAAGTAATCAAACATCTTATATCTATGAAAAGTATGATGAAAATTATGTTGAGGTAAGCTAATTGCTTTCATTAACAAAGATAAAAAGAAAATATATGTTAAAACTATTTAATAATAGGTGATTTTATGGATGAACAAAAATTGCAAAAAATTATAAAAGTATTATATGAAGAATTAAGAATTAATCAATTTGACGAAGAATAAAATAGATATTTAGAAGAAAAAGTATTAAAAAAGAAAATTAGATACCACCAGCTATAATGATTAGTGATAAATAGTGAAAAATTATTATTCTCTAAATATAAAGAAGTTTCTAAAACAATAACATTAAAAAAAGAGTATAGATATTTTTCTCTCATTTGAAGCCATTTTAATTATATAAATATAATATTATTAAAAATCTATGGTACAATTGTTACAGGTGATACAGTGAAAAAAAATAGTAATACTATACTTTTAGCAAAAAATATTTCAAATATAATAAAAAGTAAAGTTGAAAAAGATAGAAAAGAACCGGTTGGTAATCAAAATTGCTTACTATGCGTTTGGTGTGCAGAAGCACAATTCAGAAACATTAATGTATTACCTAGACCGGTTTACTCACCTAGAGACATTATTTTTAAATATGCAAATGCAAATATTGTTAAATACCATCGGAAAATAAAGTTTGATAATAAGCAAGAATTAATAAAAAAAGTGTTAAAAGGCAAAAGATTTTATTGTCATATTAATTGGCAAAAATCTTCTGGAGGACACGAATTTCTTTTACTAAATATTGATAATGAAGTATTTGTTATGGATCCACAAGCAGGACTGTTTGAAAGTATTAATAGTGATGAAGGAAATTATTATTTTAAAAATATCAATTATGAAAATTCTTTTATAGTAAGAACTGATAATAAAAATATTAATAAAGACTTATTAAAATACAATAATGACAGCTATATTTTAGAATTTGCTGAAGAAGATTTGAAATATTTATAATAATAAACAAATGTATTTTAATAAAATAGTTAGTAGCAAAATCTGCAGTTGCAAAAAAGTGGACACATAGACAGTGTTTCCACTTTTTTGATTGTTATAATCTTGATAAGGTTTATTACCCTTTTTTAGAAGCCATATTATTACTGAAAGATTCTAAAAGCTTTAATTGGTTTTTAGTTAATAATAATTCTCCAGAAGCTACAGCTTCTCTTACTTTGGATAAATATTTTTCTTCCTCTTCTGGAGCAACTAATTCCATACCTCCATATGGATTTATAAATAATATACCATTTTCATCTATAATAATACTATTAAAACTAATAGTTATTGTTGTATCAGAAATTTCTTGTTTAGCTTGAAGGTCCATTCTTCCTTCTTCGACCACTTCTGCTAATTGCTCGAGTTCTTCATTAGTTGTATCATCTATTTGAGATACTCTTTTTATAATTTCAGCTAATTCATCTTGTCTACTTAAATAATAATCCCATTTCTTAATTACACTTTTAGCTCTTAATTCTTCTCCACACATTTGTAAAATTTTTGCATATTCTGGACCATTAGCTACAATACCAAATTCATATTCGCAATCCTCAATTTCTTCTTTTATTTCATTTATATCATTTACTTTCTGAACATCAAAGTTTTCTAAATCCATAGTTCCATCATTATTCATTGGAATTATTAGTTTAAAATAATAATCACCTTTTCTAAAATAAACTATTTTATCGTCATTTTCAAATCCATATCTAAACCCTGTAACAAATACTATATCACAGTCATTACTTATGGTCTTACTAATAATTTGACTCAAAACATTTTTTTGATAATCAAGATATTCTGATTGACTAATGATACTTAAATCTGATAGTTCATCTAATAATTTAGAACTTTCTGAATTATTATCTAATTCAACATCAGAGGTCCTAATAATTTCACCATATTTATCCTTTGCTATAAAAGATTCTTTTTCTATGATTTCTACGGCTTTTGGATTAGCTTTTTTGGCATATTGTATTAAAATCCTTTTACATTGGCTTATTAAATCTATAGCTTTTTGTGTTTGTTCAGGAGTCGGTTCTTTTTCTTCTTCTAACAAATTATTATTTGCATCAACCCATGTTTTTTCTTGAATCTTATAAATTTTATCTAATAATTTTTTAAATACTTCAAAACTAGCATATTGATTAAATTTAACAATAATATTCTTAAATTTTTCTTTTTGTGGATCATTTTGCATTTTAATAAATTCTTCCATACTAATCCCCAATGCAATACATAATAATTCGTTTAATCGATCTTCTATTTGATATTCATCTAAGTGGGTTTTAAGATTAATACCTAGAGAAGAACGAGTCTCTCTTTGAAATTTTATTTGAAGTATTTCTTCAGCAATATCGGTTGCAAATCTTTGAGTAGCACCTTCATTTATTCCAGTTCCTTCACTATGATATTCAAATCCTATTTGATCATCATAATGATCTAGACCATGTTTAATTTCATGAAGAATATAAACCAAGGCTTCTTCTTCACTTTGAAATACTTTAACATTAAAATATAATTTTCTCTCGCTTGGAGAGTATCTACCGTATGTTGCTCTACCTGGTATGTCATAAACAATACCATTGTTAAATATAGTTGCTAGTTTTTTTGCAAGTTCTTCTTTTCTAGTTTCTTCAAAATAACCTTTTTTTACTCCTATCTCAACTACTTGCTCAGCTTTTGATAATAATCTTTTAAATTCTTTAATTTCCATATAAACACCAATTCTATTATATCATTTTTTTCATATTATATTATTTTTATAATTTTTAAAAGTTACTAATTATTAAGAATAAAACTGATAATATAGTCTAATATATATCTAGTCTATGTTCTGAAACACTATAGATGACTTTTCAAAGATATTTTTGAAATAAAATAACTATGATATAATAATAATAATAAGGAAGTGATAACATGACAACACTATACTTTATGAGGCATTCTGAAGTATTAAAACCCCAAAATATTAAAAATGATGATACATTACAGTTGCAAAATGATAAAGAGTTTTAGGCAATAAAAAGACTATTAACAAAATTTTACTTTGTCAACAGTCTGAAATAAGATGCAATAACATCTTATTTTTTTTATCTAAGATAAAAAAGTATTTGTAATAAAGAAATATATTTGATAAAATTAAATTGTATACAAACGAAAAGGAGGGATATTTAAATGAACATTTATGATTTAACAGTTAAAAAGAGAAATGGAGAAGAGTTTGATTTAAAATCTTTAAAAGGAAAAGTATCTCTAGTAGTTAATACTGCTACTGGATGTGGCTTTACCCCTCAATATGAAGGATTAGAGAAGTTATATGAAAAATATCATGATCAAGGTTTTGAAATATTAGATTTTCCATGTAATCAATTTGGACACCAAGCACCAGGAGATAACGATGAAATTCATGAATTTTGTACAGCTAAGTATAAAACTCAATTTGATCAATTTGCTAAAATTGATGTTAATGGAGAAAATGAAAGTCAAGTTTTTACTATTTTAAAAGAGCAACAACCTAATGAAGAAGCAAAAGGTCTTAAGAATAAAATGGCTATGAAGGCAATTGCCAAAATAAGTACAACTTGTACTAAAAAAGGTGATATAGTTTGGAATTTTACTAAATTTTTAGTGGATAAAGAAGGTAATGCCATAAAAAGATATAATCCAACTTTTGATCCTAGTGAAATAGAAAAAGATTTACAAGAACTAATATAGGGAGTGAGGTACTATGGAATCAAAATATGATTCTCTAACATTAAAAAATCAATTATGTTTTCCAATCTATTTATGTTCTAAAGAAATAATACATAAATATACACCACTTCTAGAAAAACTAGACTTAACATACACGCAATATATAGTTATGATGTATTTTTGGGAAAAACATTCAAGTAATGTTAAGGAGCTTAGTCAAGCATTATTACTTGACTCAGGAACTTTAACACCACTTCTTAAGAAATTAGAAAAAAAGGGATATATAACTAGAGTTAGATCAACAAAAGATGAAAGAAATTTAGAAGTAACAATTACCGAAAAAGGAATTAATCTTAAAGAAAAAGCATTAGCAATTCCTGATAGTATGGCTAAATGTATTGATTTATCAGACAAGGAAATTGAAATGCTCTATTCACTTATTTATAAAGTATTATTAAATGTTTTAAAGGAGGAAAAATAATGACAATTATAGAAGTAAATAAAGATAATTTTGATAAAGAGGTATTAGGAAGTGAAAAACAAGTTCTAGCAGATTTTAATGCTAACTGGTGTGGACCATGTAAAATGTTAAAACCAATACTTGAGGAAGTAGCAGCTAATAATGATAGTGCAAAAATTGTATCTATTAATGTTGATGATGAAGATGAACTAGCTGAAAAGTACAATGTTTCATCAATCCCATGTCTTATAGTCTTTAAAGACGGAAAAGAAATTAAAAGAAATGTAGGCCTAATGTCAAAAGATGCTATAGAGGATATGATTGGGGGAGAATAATGTACGATATTATTATAGTAGGAGCCGGTCCTGCTGGACTAACAGCAGCAATATATGCTAGACGTGCCTCAAAAAAAGTATTAGTTTTAGAAGCCAAAACTTATGGTGGACAAATTATTAATACCCTCGATATAGAAAACTACCCCGTAGAAGCCCATATTTCTGGTTTTGACTTTGCAACAAAACTATATAATCAAGTAAAAGACTTAGGAGCAGAAATAATCTATGAAAAAGTAGTAGATATTAAAGATAATCATGAAACTAAAGAAGTAATAACAACCAAGAATAAATATGCAGCAAAAGCTCTTATTTTAGCAACTGGTTCAGAAAATAGAAAACTAGGAATTGAAAATGAAAATGAACTTATCGGAAAAGGAGTTAGTTATTGTGCTACATGTGATGGAGCCTTTTACAAGAAAAAAAATGTTGCAGTTGTTGGTGGTGGCAATACTGCCCTTGAAGATGCTTTATATTTAACAGACATAGTCAATAAAGTATATTTAATTCATAGAAGAGATGAATTTAGAGGAGCAGAATCAACGCTAAATCAATTAAAAGATAAAGAAAATATGGAATTCATTTATAATAGTAATGTTACCAAGCTTAATGCCAATGATAAATTAGAAAGTATTGAAATAACTAACAAAGATGGAAGTAAAAGAATAATAGAAGTTGAAGGTCTCTTTATTGCAGTAGGAAGAATACCAGAAAATGAAAATTTTGGAAAGTTAGTTAAGTTAGATAATTCTGGTTATATAATTGCCGGAGAAAATTGTAATACTAATGTTAGAGGAATATTCGTAGCTGGAGATAATCGTACCAAAGAAGTAAGACAATTAGTTACAGCAACTTCTGATGGGGCCATAGCTGCAACGGAAGCTATAAAGTTTATTAATAATGAAATAACTTATTAATCATCATTTTTGCATAATTAAGTAAAATATGACATGATCATCATGAAAAAAGGAGAAATACTATAATGAATTTAATAGAATTTAATGATGGAAAAGTTTTATTATATTATGATGAAATAATGAAAAAAACAGAGCTTAACTTTGAAGAACTACAAGAACTAGTAAAAACCAAAGATGGAATTAAAAAGCTAATACAATTACTAACAAAAACAATAGAAGAAAATCCAGAAAATCTTTATTATTCATTTATAGGATTACTAATATTAATAAGGCAACTAGAAGATGATGAGATAATTAATACATATATTTATCAAAACAATTTTATTTATAACCAAATAATCAACAATAGAAATGACTATTATGATTATGTAGCAAGTATTATTTCTAACATAGAATCAGATGAAATAAAAGCTGCTGTTTTTAATAAGTATAAGGAAATATTTGTATATGAAGAACCTGAAAATGGTAAAGAACCATATGATACAAAATCTTTAATAAAAACAATTTTTTCGTTTCACTCTCATGTGTTTATTGAAAAAATATTTTCTGATGAAACAATATCTACTATATTAAAAAACACAAAATTTGAAGACAAAATAAAAGTAATTAAAAGAATAACTAAAAAAAAAGACTGATAAAGAAAAAAGAGAATGTATTATACCAGAAGTTTTATTGTATTTAGACTCTTGTCACAGAGATAAGCCAATATTATCAATAGAGTCTGATTCTATAAAAAAAGATTGCATGAATGATAATAGAATAAAAGAAATATTATTAAATGATAAAAGATATCATACCTATGCCAAAGTTATTGCCTCATATAAAGAAAGTGATAATATAGAAACAGCTTTAGAAGAAGGTATTAATAATAACTTCTTTGATGGAGAAGATTTAGCAATTATGATAAGCTCTATTAAAGAGGATACTAAGAAAACAAAATATCTTAAGGACAAGAGAATTGAAGGAAAGCTTTCTATAGATAATGAAGCTTTAATAATTGCCTCATATAATGAAGAAGATGCCAATCAAGTAAAATTTGACTATATAAATAACAAAATAATTAATGATTCAAAAAAAATTAGATTACTAGGATTAGATAATGAATATTTAATTTATCGTTACCATGAAGCATTAAAGAATATCCTTAGTTCAATGAATTACCAAATGAAAAAAGACTGTATAAATGATGAACAAATAAAAAGTTTACTGTATTTTTCTGATATATGTGAACTTGTAAAAACATATAAAGATGACAAAGATAAATTGTCATTTATTAAAGAAAATGCAGATAGATTAGCTTCTAATACTTATGAAGAATTTAAAGAACTAGTCTTAACAATGAAGACAAAATACAAAAAGCAATGTTTAGAAGATGCTAATATTGTAGCAATATTAAATGCTAATAAAGAAAAAAACAATGGTGGATTAACTGTTGTTAATATTGTTGCTTCAAGTATAAAATATTATAGCGATAAGAAAAAAAGAAAGAATAATAAATATTCAAATAAAGAGATTCGAAAAGAACAAGAGAAAGAAGACGCCTTTAAAAATGATTTTTTAAGGAAAGAAATTCAAAACTTAGAACAGAGAGAAATATATAGCATAATAGATTCAATTAACAACCCAGAATTAAAGTTGGATTGGGTTATAGAATGTGCAGAAAAAGATATTATAGATTTGAACTATATTGATAATATTACAAACTATATTAATAATAAATACAGAATTGTATATGATGACCAACATGTTAAACCTGTTTCATACCAGCATAGATAATAATAAAAAAGCTAAAAAAATAGCTTTTTTATTTTTAAATATATAATTATAGATTCATCAGCAAGTACAAGCTGCAATACCACCTACATGAATATAACATTCACAATCATTAGCTATTCCAGAATCTATATAGCTATCAGTAGCAGCATATTCTGAAATATTAGGACCGATACAAGTAACAGTTGATGATTTACTATAGAAGGTGTTGATGCTTCAACTGAGCCATTCTTTACTTGGACATTATCCAAATAAACATTCCAACGACTTGATGCAATAGTAGAAGAGCCATTAATTGTAACATTTGAATTTAGATAAGCATAACCAACACTAATAAAAAGATTATAATATTAATAGTTCTTCTTTTATTCATTTTACATATCTTCCTATTATGGATATTATTATAGAAATTATAAAAAATAAATATATTTTATCAATAATAGCATTTATTAATTAAATGAATATCAGTTTTTATGTTATTTACAAGTATCTAAAAAAGTGATAAAATCAAATTCATAAATCAATGACGAAGGACTATTACTTAGTTAAGCATATAAAGTGAACTTGGTATAGTGAAAACAAGTTATGATACTATCTAATTCCTACCTTCAGAGTGAAATGTAAACATTTTCGGTCTACAACCGTTATATTAATAAAGATAATAAAAGGATGGCACCGTCATATATTGACTCCTTAAGTGCTATCCTTTTTATTTTTTAAGGAGTGATATTTATGTATGTTTATAAACGACCGATGACTTTCTTAATAAAATAAATAATAGAAAGGAAATATAATATGAGATTAAATAAATTAAATATCAAAAAAATAAATTTTAATGATGTTGATAAAAAATATTCTGGCCAAGATATTTTAATGAAATTAGGTGAACTATATCAATATGAAAGTGGTATATATGGTTATGGTAATCTATGGACTAAATTAGAAAGAAATGTTGAAAGTATAATTATAGAAGAGTTAGATAAAGCCGATTGTATTCAAGTGGAATTTCCTAAATTGCAACCTAAAAAGATTTGGGAGCAATCTAATAGATGGGATACCTATACTAAAGAAGGAGACATAATGTTTACTCTCAAAAATAACTTAGGAGAATATGGACTTGCTCCAACCGCTGAAGAGTGTGCAACTATATTTGGTTCTAACAGGTTAGAATCATATAAAAATCTTCCAGCAATATACTACCAAATAAACGAAAAATTTAGAAAAGAAATAAGAACTAGAGGTTATTTATTTAGACCAAGAACATTTGTTATGATGGATGCCTATTCTTTTGATAAAACAGAAGAAGATATGCAAAAATCTTATAAATTAATGCACCAAGTTTATTTAAATATATTTAAAAGAATAGGTATCAAAATTATCCCAACAGTAAGTGATAATGGTGTCATAGGTGGAAAAGTTGCTGAAGAATTTCAAGCAATAACCGATTTAGGAGAAGATAAAATTTTATATGATGAAAAGAATGATATTGGTATTAATAAAGAAGTTTTAAGCTTTCAAAATAAAGATGAATATCTAAAACAATTAGGAATAGTAGATATAAATGATTTAAAAGAATATAGTGCCATTGAATTAGGAAATAACTTCCAATTAGGAACCAAATATTCTGAGAGTATGGGCCTTTACTATACCGATGAAAACAACGAGAAAAAACCATATTATATGGGTTGTTATGGAATTGGTCTAGGAAGAATTATTGCTTGCCTAATAGAGAATAACATTATCAAAGATAATAACAAAATAAAAGGTTTTGTTTTACCATATAATATTGCCCCATACAAAGTTCATATTATTTATAATGAAAAAAATAAAGAAGCAGCAGAAAAATTATATTACTATTTACTAGATAATAACATTCAATCAATAATAGATGATAGAGAAAATTTATCTATTGGTTCAAAAATAAATGATGTATATGTTTTAGGGACTCCTAAAATGATTATTCTTGGAAATAGGTTTGATGGAATTAACTATGAAATTGAAGACGTTAAGAATAATACTATTACTATAGTAACCATAGAAAATATATTGGATAAATTAAAATAAAAAGTAAAAGTAAAAGCTAGCACAAAGATTGCTAGTTTTTATTATTCTTAATGAAAAAAATAAATAATACGTATATTTCTTTTAAACCTAATATGATAAAATAATAATAGGTGGTAATATGGAAGATATAGTAAAAAGAATATATGATGAAATTAAATACTTTAAAGATAATATAAGTGAAATATTGGGGCCAGATACCGATATTAATGAAATAATTTCTGAAAACAACTCGACTAGAAGAGAAGAAATATCTAAAAAGTATTTCTCATTTCTTAGTGAATATTTATCAAATCCAGAACTTATACCTTCCCTAAAATTAGAAAAAATACCAAAAAATGAATTAATAGAAATTCTTATAATTTTACAACTCTTTCTTCCCAAAAATATATATCATGATATTTTCAAATATTATAAAGATAAAATAGAATATTTAGATGATTTCACAATTGTTATTTCAAAAGATGATATTGATTTCTATTTGAGTATGGGGTATACCATAGATGAAATTATCAGAAATCAAGGCTTTTATCCTAATGAAGAACTAATGAAATATGCAGTTTCGTTGAAAACAACTAATGGAGTAATAGATAAAGAATTCTATGATTATATAATAAATAATAGAATAGATGGATGCTTGTTCCTTGTTTTGGAAGATTTACGAAAAGGGAACCATGATTTACTAATAAAATATACTAATACAAAAAAATTAGTAGAAGCTTTATTAGATGAAAATTTACCAGATACGCAAGTAATACTTGATAAAATATTATTATTATCTAAACGAAGAAAATGCTCTGTAATAACAGATATGGAAAAAGTAAAAAAATTAATTAGTTTATATGGACCTAAATATATAGTTTTTGCATCTGATCCTTCAGAAGAATTATTATCTATGGTAGATGATTTTAATATTGAAGATTATATAAGCATAAATGGAGACTATCATAAAAGTCCACATATTTTAAAACTATTACTTAATAAAGGAGAATATAAAGCCATAGAATATGCTAAACCAGAAGCAATCACACAAGAAATAGTAGAAATATTAATAAAAAGTGGGATAGATTTAAAAGAACTTGAAAAAAGAAGTTCCCATCTAGTAGAATCTCTTGCCTATAATAAATATCTAGTATCTCAAGGAAGATATGAACATCTAAGACGTATTCATGATTTATATACAAATCTTGAATCATTTGATTATGTCTATAGTTTATTAAAAACTACTAATGTAAATATAAAATCAGAAACATTAGATATTATCTATTATTTATTAGGGAAAAAGGATACTATTAATTTTAATCATGATTTATCCCAAGAAGTAGCTGAGAAAGTAGTGTCACTAGGCTTTACTTTAGAGGATTATTTAAAAAGTCCTCGTTATGATAATAATTTACTTAAAACATTTATTAGAAAAGGAGATGCCAGAGCTTTATTAATAAAAAATTCAGTAACTGAAAAAGAAATTAGTAATATTACATATGAAGACTTTCTATCAATAAAAAGCCTAAAGCCTAATGTTATAATAAATAAAGAATCAGCAATAAAATTAATTAAAGAAGGCCATTATGATGTCTTTGAACACGTATATGAAGAAGCAAAAAGGCCTATTTTAAGAGAATTAGGTTTAGATGACATAACTGAAGAACAATACGATGCTTTACCAGAAGAATTAAAAGAATTAAGAATACTAAAAGATAAATTTGTAATACCTCCTATTGAAGAAATAATGGATAGGTTAGAAAAAAATGCAAATGCAGAAACAATTTCTTTAGCAGTTAAAGCCAATATTCCATATGAAACAATAAAAAAATGTATTGATAATAATTACTATGGAAGGGTAATTAATTGCAAAGATGTAATTAAATTTTTACAAGAAGGTCATCTTGAAGCTATAAAATATCTGGACACAAGCAACATCAGCAAAGAAGAAGAAACAATGGTGGCAGCAGAATATTACAAAGGATTAAATGGTAAAATACCTTATGACGATTTTTGGCCATTTGATAGGAATGTTCAAGACTTAATAATAAGATACTATATAAGTCAGGGTAAATATGAAATAGTAGCTTTACAAGAATATGTAGTAACAGACCCAGAAAGTCTAGAAATATTAAAAAAGAGGAACTATTCCATAGAAGATTTTAGAAAAGTACCTATATTCAATATTGAAATATTAGGAAAACTAGTAGAAGAGGGATATATAGATGATATTAAAGAAGCTTTTCAAGCACATTCCATTTTACTTGAGCATGGTGAAGATTTTTTAACGTTATTATATCGATTAAAAATACCAAAAGATAAAATTAGCTATATAGCTGAATATTGCAGAATAGATATGACTCGTTTAATAATAAAACTAAAAGACAGCGAACTAGAACTTTTACAATATTTAAATCTTGAAACATTACTTCAAGATTCAGACACCTTAACTTCCATTATTGATAATCTTGATCCAGAAAAGATAGAAAAAGTATTACAGAGAAAAGTAAATATATCAGCAGAGTCTCTTAAGATTATAATTAGTAATATGGTAGAAAAAGGGAATCCAAGATTTGTTAGATTCTATCAATTTGCTGGAGACGAAAAAGTTCTAAAAAAAGCTTTATTAGCTGGATATATGCCAAAAATAGATACCATAGAGAATAGTCAATTTCTATCTAGTAAAATACCATCTATTACTTTTACCACTGAAGAAAAAGAGATAATTAAAACTCATATAAAATCAAATCCAAGATTCGTTATTTATCTATTAGATGATTATGAGAAAGAAAAATCATTAATAATAGATTGTATAATGAAAGAACCTGAAATCTTTCAATTATTAACCTGTGACGATGCAACTAAAAAGGATATAGTTGAAGTAATAGCTAAAAAAGATATTCAGAAAGTAGCAGTCTTATTTAATAATCTCGATACAGAAGAAAGAATCAATTTAGTTGAATCCTATCATGAAATAGTTAAGTATCTTCCAAATGATTTAATAACAGAAAGAATATGTAGAATAGTTATTACTGATTACCCTAAAGTAATTGATAAAAAATCATATCTTCCTGATGATGTAATCAAGCAAGCTTTCGAACATGGTTATAAAGTAAATGAAAATAGTTCAACATTAGCAATTTCTTATGCCATTCAAAATAAGAAACCTATTCCAGCAGAAATATGGAATGAAAAGAACTTTGAAAGATTATTCAAAAGTATAGGAAATGTCAGTTATGAAGCTCATCTAGAAGAATTAAGTATATTATTCGATGAAATTTACGAAAAACATAAAGAAAGGTTTATCAGTGCTATTATGTTATCAACACTATATAAGCCAACTGTACTCCGTATTATAGGTAGATATGGTTATACATCAGCAGACTATGAAACTATAAAGAATGCTTCTTCTGATTCAGTCAAAATATATTTCTTGATTAATCTAAAATCATTGGAAAAGCTATCACCTGAAGAGCAACTAAAAAAAATAGGTGAATTATTTGCAACAACAGAATATAAAAAAGAATGCTTAGAATGGCTTAAAAATCATGGCTTAGTATCTGAAGCATCTCATTTAGCAAAAAATAATTATGAATCTAATCCATTAGTTATGATTTCATTTATTCAAGGGGAAGATAAAGATGAAAAAATTATAGAAAAAACGAAAGAATTAATTAGGAAAGACCCTAAAAAGTTATATTCATTAGCTAATGATGTACCTGAGGTATTGTCAGATAAAGAAATAGTTTTAAAAATTATTATATATGATACAAAATTATATAAGATTTTACCAGTAGAATTAAAGAAAGATAAAGAAATTATAGATATAGTATTAGAAAAAAATATTGATCAAATTCTAGATGTTCCAATAGATGTTACTAACTATAAAGATTTATGTTATAAGGCTTTAAGTAAAAAAGGCCAATTATTTAGTTATCTATTATTAATGCATAAAGATAAAGAAGCTTTAAAAATAGCTTTAGATAATTATACTTATGCACTTAACTATGCAGATTTATCAATAATTGATGATGATGTAATAAAACATATAAAAAACCCTAGCTCTATCAGTTTAAAAATTATGGGTATCGAAAGAGTAAAGAAAATTATTTCTTTAGATAGCTTTGATAATAATAATTCTGATTTAATGATTCAAGTCCTAGATTTAGTATTATCAAAAGAGTTGTATTTTACTTTTGATAAGAAAATAATAGAAGGATTCATTAATCTTTTAAATCAAAATCCTAACATAATTTACAAGAATTATTTTGAATTATTACTAAAAGTAGATGAATCATTACTTACAGAAGAACAAATAAAAATAAGAGATAATGCTAAGCGATTATTAGAAGAGTATGGAAAAGTTAATACTTTAGAAAAGAATGAAGTCTTTTCATATGAATTAGTAAAACATGTTGTTCCAGCTTTAGGATTAAAAAAATCTGCAGACTTAATGAAGTATAATTCTGAAGCAGATAAAATAATAATAAATATTATAAAAAATGGCGAATTAGATCTTGCCAAAGCCTATATAGAAATAATTCAAAAACATCATATTTTTGAAGATGATGACAAACTTCTTCATTTTGCATTCAAATATTTTGAAAACTGTAAACCGTTAATAAAAGATATCGTTGATAAAGAATTAACTCCTGAAGAAGTATCAAACTTAACAAAAATAATTATGAATAATAATCCATATAATGTAAAAACAAAAGAAGAGTTAACAAGATATGATGAAGTAGTTGAACAATATGCTAAAGAAAAACTGAAATCTTCAAATATACATGATATAAGAGAATATTTTGTTACCGTATTTGGTTTTACTGAACTTAATATATTTGAAAGCTTCTTTAATGATTATCAATTAGACAACTTTCCTCAAATTAATTATGCTCTATATACCATTAAAGAAAAATATGGAGAAGATATTGCTAAGTCACTTAGTTTTACCGTTGAAGAAGTAAAAGTAATACTTTTAATGAAAGAAGTACTAGAAACAGATAATATAGATGAATTGAAGCAATTAATTAGACTTGGCATAGAAACAAAAGGTCATGTTCTTGATTATTCTGATATAGTACATAATATTACTTTAAAAGTAAGAAAATTATATAATTATCAAATTAATTCCAATTTAACAAAAATTGATACTTTAAAAGAAAAACAAAAAAGTAAGACAAGTGAACAAAGAAAGACCATAATTGATTATCGTGGACAACAAAAAGAGGCAACCTATACAATAATTGATATGGATGAAGAACCATTTAATTTTGTAGTTCATCGTCTCTTTCACTTTGACTCAACTATGAGTGATTTGTTTACTAAGTTATTAAAAAATCCATCTTTATGGACTAAATTAGATGGAGCATCTACATTATCTACATCATCTATATCAGATCGAGGCTTTTGGTTTTTAAACAAAGATGATCCAGATGGTGTAGTCTATATTTTTGATGATTTACCAGAGGACTTCTTATTATATATGTATTGTAGAGACTTAATGTCCCAACATGGTGGTCATACCTTGGAACCAACATTTAACAATAATAGGTATACCGATTTAAACAGTTTAAATCAAATAACCTGTTCTAGTGAAAATGGAAGTTATAATGAAGTGGTTGGTTACCGAGCAGGAGTCATGCCAAAAGCTATTCTATGTACTGGACTAGAACCAAATGAAGATCAAGTAAGAGCAGCAGATTACTTTGGAATACCTATCATAAGAGTTAATATGCAAAAGTATGAAGAGCTTAAAGGAGCTAGGTATAGAGCTGCTAAAGAAAGCATGAGTGAAAGAGCAACCCAAGAAGGCATATATAATGTTATGTATAATGGGATAGTTGGAGAAAGATTGGATACAACAATTAATTTCTGTATTGATTGTATAAAGAAAAGCTATGAAGAGGGCAAAATTGATTACAAAGAAATGCTTAAACAATTATTATTAGTTCGTCAGTTAGCTAATAGGATAAGTGAGCCAAATAACAAACAAATTATCAGAAAAGTAGATTTAATCATTCACACAATAGCCTTAGCAAAAAGTGTTTCGGAAGCAGAAATAATAAAGATGGAATACGCAAATATGGGTGAAACAGGTATTATGTTTAAACTACAAGAAGGAGAAAAAGAGTCACTATTAAAACCATCCGTAGATAAAAAGCAATTAAGAAGTCAACCATATAGAGCAGAAGTCCAAAAAGCAGTAGCCAAACTCCAAAAAATTATCTCACCAGATACAGCAGTGGCAGTTGAAGTACTAGGTAAAGGCGAATTGCGAGTAGCCAAACAAGAAAAAATAACCTTAGGCGAGAATAGAGATGAATTACATGATTGGATAAAAAATAGAGGAGAACTAGATCCTAAAAAGAAAAGACAATTACTCCAAGAATATGTAGTAGACTTCTTAGTATGCAACTTTGATTGTTATGTAGGTAATTTTATTGTCGATAGTAATGACAATGTAAGAGGAGTAGATAAAGAGCAAGCATTTAGATTTATCGATGATATTGAGACTCTAGATCCAAGGTTTAGTTATGTACCTAATGGCCCTAGTAGAATTCCAATCTACCAATATTTATTTGAAAGATATCAAACTGGAGAAATAGACCTAGATTTTTCTGTAATTGATAAAGCTCTTGCCATTTTAGAAGAAATGACGGATATTGAATATGAAGCAATATTTAGGCCATATGCAGAATCTTTAAATAAAGAACATCCTGAAATAATACTAGAAAAAATAGTTCAAAGAAAACATATTTGTATAGAACAAATAAAAGGATATATTGCTAGTATTAGAAGAGAAAATCCTATTAAGGAAGGAGAAAACAATAATGGGAAAAAATAGAGAAGGCTTAGATAAAGCTATGAATATTATTTTTGAAAATACAACAGATGAATACATAAAAAAAATGATTAGTGTAGTAAAAGAATCACCTGATAATGAAAAAAACATTACAGATGAAATGCTTGATAAACTTGGACAATATACATATGTGGATTATGCTAATAAAGGGAGAAAAAAATAGTTTTCTCTTTTTATTTTTTATTTTATAATATAATTGGTGATATTATGGAACAATATACAGGTAGACAAATAGCTATATTTGCAGATGTACATGGTTTATTAGAACCAGCAATCGCAGTATTAGAAGATATAAAAAGAAGAGGAATTACAGAAATTTATTCTTTAGGTGATAATATAGGTACAGGACCAAATCCTAAAGAAGTACTAGAATTATTAATTGAGCATAATGTTCATATGATAAATGGTAATAATGAAGAATATGTTGCTCTTGGAATAGAACCATTTGCCTTTTATTTCACTGAAAAAAAAAGAAGAAGTGAAGCCTGGACTCTTGCTCAATTAACTGAAGAACAAGTAGAGTTGTTAAAAAAAAATAAACATAGCTTTGACTTGTATGTTGGAAATAAAAAGATTGGTCTTTGCCATTTTGCCAATGATGTTAGGTTAGACCATGGAGTCTATGGAGTTGGGAACTATCAAAATGCAATGAAAAAAGGTTTTAGAGAGCCGGGAAGACAATTCTACCGTACAAATAGTGAAATTCAAAAAAAAGAACTAGAAAGAATGCTCAAAGATGATAGACCAGAAAATAAAGGATATTTATCTGCTAAAGAAGACCCAATTTTTGAAGGAAAGCAAGTAGATTATTATGATGAAATCATTCAAGGACATGCTCATTTTAGATATCTAACCGATGATGGTAAAATTAGAGTAAGAACAATAAGAGCCCTAGGAATAGGATATGATAAGGATCCCAATAATACAGCATCTTATATAATTATCAAAGAGAGAGTAGATGGTGGCTATGACATAGAAGAGGTTTTAGTACCATATGATAGAGAAAAAATGTTAGAAAGTATAGATAGAAGTACTATGCCGGATAAAGAAACAATAGAAAAATATGTTCAAAAAAGATAAAAAGAGATCTACAAAACAAATTGTAGATCTCTTTTACTAATAAGAATTTCTCTTATTATAAGAATCAGTTGCTTGATGATTTTGTTCCATAAACATAATATCTAAATCAATTCCCAATTTTTCTTTAGCCATCTGAATCTCTTTCTTCATCTCAAGTTTATTTTTTCTTGGTAGCTTTAATTCTTCCACAGTTCCATCTTTTTTGATTGCAATATACCAATCTTCTCCTAACACAACTTTTTCATATTCAATGGGAATAAATCTCTCAATACCATCTAATCCCTTTTTTAATTCTTTAAAATCAGTATTGTTAGAAAAAGTACCAACTGTATCCATAGTCTTTTTAATAATTCTTAATCTCATTACTTTTTCTTCAATACTATCTAAACTTGTATACTTATAATCATTTATCCTTTTAGTATTATTACTATCTGTAGCAACTATAACATCTTGCCTATATTCTTCATAGGTAGCCAAAGGCTTTGCTTTAAAATCTAATTTGCCCTTAATCGCTTTATCATCAGTATATTCTTCTTTGGAACACAATAAATAAGCACTACCAACAGTATCAGCATGAGGAAATGATTCTTTGAAATCACCATCATCTACTTTGACGTATTGATCAGTATTACCTAAAATAGAATCTTGATTAATAAATACAAAGTCTATATTATCCTGCTTTTCTCTTGCTTGTTGAATAATATATTTAGCAATTTCTTCATATACCTGTAAATCAGAAACAGGGATATCAGCTACCTTAGAAATTAATTGAACTACATTACCTCTTCGATAGACTAGAACTCTAGTAATGATTTCATTTTTGTTATTTCTAACTAGAATAGCATCTCCAGAATCTTCTAATAAGGCATTATTGCTAGTTCCAGAACCAATTTTTACACATGAATTTATGGAATCTTTAGGATAAAATTCTAAAAGTAATCGATTAGGATCTAATGAATCACCAGAGTTATAGTGTCTATTTTGAATTGTCATATTTATAGGTGGAATACTCTTTCTAGGACCATTAATCATATCAATATAATATTCCATATATATGTCTGTTTCAAAATCAGGTATTTTAGATAAAACAGTATCCCCTAAAGCAATTTTAAAGCCATTATTAGTTCTAGATAATCCCCGAGCTATATCAATAACATTATTTAATTTTTTCAAAAGAATAAGAGAAGATTCTCCTTTTTGAATCTCATTTGTTTTTCTTAATACTTCTTCAATTTCATCAATGTGCATAAGAATATTAAAGAAAGAGTCTATATCCAATTCTTCAACTAATCCGACAAATGGAAGTAAAAATACAACATCTTTTATATTTTTATTATGAAGTATTTTTTTAGCTTCCTCTTCATCAATTTTTTCTCGTAACATAGAAACAACTTTTTGTATTCTAGTATTATCAACAACACCAAAATTAGTTACATTAAAATCAAAGTCCTTTTTGTTGGTATCAAACCAATTATCAGAAATATGAAAATCAAACCTTTCTTCCACATTTTTCATAAATCTATATCTTAAATAATTAACTTTATTAGCAATATTCTTTGCGTCTTCTTTTGAGATTGTAACTCCCGTTTTATTTTGATATTCATATATTATAAAATCTTCATTTATTTTACCACTACTAAGAAAGTCATTTTGTAATATTTCCAACAAAATAGTCGAATCTAGGTTAGTTTTTGGTTTCTGTTTTTTACTTGCTAAAAGATTTTGCAATGATTTTTCTATTTCCGTTTTTAAATAAGATTTCATACTTTCTTGACTATCAAAATCAAGAGCGGTATATATTTCATCTTTAATACAATGTTCAATATATTCCATGAGACGTGATTTATAATATCTATTTTTTAACTTTTCTGTTACCTTTAAGTGCCCTTTGGTACTAGCTTTAATCTTTTCAGTTTCTTCTCTCTTCCATTTATCTTCAGCATGATTTAAAACTTTATTGCAGAACAGACTAATTGGATCCATTGTTTTAGAAGCTATAAAACTAATGAAGTCTTTGCCACCTTCCTCCATAAAACTATCTATAAAGGCAGTTAACTCATGATAATCCTTATTATCGATTATTTTTTTAGCAATCACACCAGCTACTTCTTGGTATTTTTGATTTTGAATATTTTGAATAATATTCAAATCCAAATACTTATTAGGATGTGTTTCCTGTTGATATTTTAAATCTTGGATATAATTAGGATTACTTTTATGTAATTTTTCAATATCTTTTGT
This sequence comes from uncultured Erysipelotrichaceae bacterium, assembly GCA_902780395.1. GTDB lineage: Bacteria > Bacillota_I > Bacilli_A > RF39 > UBA660 > UBA3789. Next base: position 41,317 of record CACZFH010000005.1, on the reverse strand, counting down.
TATTGCAATAACAAGTTTTTGAAAATTATCATCGTTTTTTGTTATATATTGTATAAGATTGTATCCTATTATTTCATGATAAAAGCGATTGTTTTTAAAAGATTGACTAATAATGCTATAGGCGCTTTCATAATCATCACCTTGAATTGTCTCGCTTAGTTTTTCAGTTAATGACGTAGGAGAGTATACACCTGACATAAATGACAAATATTCTAAACATGACTCAATATCAGTTATAATTCTAGAAAGAGGAACAACCTCTCCTATATATTCATATATTTCTTTTGCAAATAACTCTACTTGTTCTTTTGAGTTTTTTGATGAATACAATGAAAATAATTCTTCGTATATATCGCCTGTACTAGAATATTTAAACGAATCAAGACTTTTTTTGTACCTTAAAATAACTATTTTTTCAATAATCTGATTTAAGAGATTAAATGATGCATCTTGGAGATTTAAGTCATTTTCATCAAAAGAAAGGTTAAAATAACTAAATAATTGATCTTTATTACTCATATTATCACCCTACATATTATGAAATACTAAGGTAATTATAAAACAAAAAAAGACTACAATCAACAAACAATTCTTAAACAATTTATTCAAATTATGGAAAAAAAAATAATAACGTGATAAAATAATAAAGAAGATAGCCTATAAGGAGAATGAATATGAAAAAAATAAAAAAGTATTTATCACATATTAGTATTACACCTAAATTATTAGGCTTAATCATTATTGTGACCTTAATTATGGGAATTGGTTATGCCAATATTACTGGAATAGATTTATCACTATCTGGAGTAGCTTCAGCTTCTGGACAGACAGGAGTAGTAATTAGTAATGTTACTTATTTATCAAATAATAATGCTGATGTTTCTAATTCAAATATAAATACATATTATAAATCCATGGTAGATTCTACAATAACATTAAGGGATGACCCAAATTCTTCTATTACATATCAAGTTAGTATAATTAATTTAACAAATTCCGCTAAAGAATTTAAAGGAGTTGTTTATGATAGTAACTTTTATGACAATGAAGATATAGATTTTGAAGTTACGGGAATTAGTATTGGAGACACTATTGATCCTAATGAAACAATAGTTGCCAATTTAACATTTAAGTATAAAGAACAACAGCAACATTATGATGAAAGAGTTTTAAATTCCTATTTAAATTTTAAATTTGATGGCCAAGCCATTGAAGAATATGAAATATCTAGTATTTGTGAATTCAATGGAGAAAATAATGATATTGTTGGAGATTGTGCCAACGGCCAACATATTGATTATATTAATACAGGTATTTCCTTGTTTAGTGCTGAAAATCACGATAATGATTTTGAAATAGGATTCACAGTTGACAACATTGACCCATCTCGTTTCCGTACTGGTAAAGTAGATACTATATTTGATAGCATAAATGATGCTTCACCATATCCAGGAGTTGTCTTTAGAATTGAAGATGGCAAATGGTATCTTCAGGTTGGAACAGGAGTAAATAATAAAAAGTTAAAATGGAACCCAGAGGATATTCAATCTTTTGTCCTTAAGAAAATTAGTAATAAAGTATTCTATTCTATTAATGGAGGGTCAGATGTATATGTTACAGATCTTACTACTATTCCAACTTTTGACAATCCATTAACCATAGGAACTGCTTTATCTCCAGCTGGAGTACCAAATTCTGATCGTTTTTTAATCGGAGATTTAGCTAATTTATATGTTAGAGTAACCGAACCAACAGGTATTCCTTATGATATAATTGATCAAGAAATAGCAGACTTTATGAATGAAACTATGACGGTTGCTTATTCCTCATCAGGAGCTCATGTCTTTGATGGAACTAGTGCTAACATAATTGATACTGGAGTGGAATTATTAAATTCTACTAATTATCAAAAAAGCTTTGTTGTCACTTTCACAATAGATGAATTTACCAGCAGCAACCAAGTAAAACAAGCCACACTCTTTAATATAAAAGATGAATCTAATAGCACATATCCAGGACTTATGTTGAGACTAAGTGGAAATAGATATGAAATGGCTATGAAGGATGGTACAGGGACAGTAGCCCAAGTTTATTTACCTTTAACAATTCATAGAATAAATATTATCAAAAAAGGTATGGAATTCTATTATCAAGTAGATTTTGATAGTATTACTCCATTAAGTGACACAAATAACTTTTCAAATTATCCAGTAAGTAATACTTTCAATATACCAGCAACATTTGGTTGTAATATCGAATCAAACGGTAATTATGGTCGTATGATAAAAGGAACTTTATCCGACATGAAAATACAAGTATCAGCTTCAACTCCATAATATGAATCATTATTCTTTTACTTTACACTAATAAAAGTAAAATCATTTTGAAACAGAATAGAATAATGATATACTAAAATTAAGAAAGATGAGGTAAAAAAATGAGAGAAGAAATGGTAATAGGATTGGAGCCTGAAAAAAGAGTTGAACCATCTAAGAAAATAGAAAATGAAGTTGGTAAATATGTAATAAATCAACAGAAGATGATAGTAGAAGTTTACTATGATCAACACGGAAGTACCTACCTAGATAGTAAAACCTTAATTGGCTTAGGTGCAGACCAAGCTAAATTCAGAAGAGATCCTGATTTTGGATTATATGAAGTTAGTGAAGAACATATAGCCAAATTAATAAAAGATTATCAAGAGAGATTTCCATCTATTGAGCTAGAAGTGGAAAGAAAAAACTTAATTAGAAAAGAGAATAGACTTGAAAAAGAAATGGTAATAGATAATGATTCTAGTAAGTATGACGATAAAACAAATGATGCAAAAGATCAAGCTATGTTAGAAGATATGCTTAATACTTCAGATGATGTTATTAAAGATAAAGATACTAACCTAAATGATTTCAGAAAATTATAATAAAAAAATTAAGGTAGTAAAGTTTTAGAAGATGATAAATTACAAATGGAAATAGAATACTCAATATAATGTAAAAAGAAATGAATTGGGAGGCAATGAAAAAAAATATCATTTCTACTAATGATAATGAAGCGAGACAGTAAATAATAAGATAAACAGGTTAATCCTGTTTTTTTATTAGAAAAAATGTTATAATGGCATTAGTTGAATGAAGATTATATAGATTTATTAGTTTAGAAAGAAGAACGAAAAATAGAGGATTAATATGAGTATAATGGAATTAAATCATTGGTATGTTAAAGGTAATGAGTTGTCAATATCCTTAATGAAATTTTGTGTAAACATTACTATAATCAATAGTAGTATTGGTACTTATTACCAATTAAGAATTAAAGATAATAATGAAATGTACTTAAATATGAATTTTAATTCTTTAGAAGAAGCGGTACTATTTACCGAAAAAGGTATTAATAAATGTCATAACTTTCAAGAAGTAATAAATAAATATAAAGAAATGAATAACAAGAGAAATTATGATGCATCATGGGATTTGCCAGCAAAAAATGAATCTCATCATACAATTAGTCTTACCCCACAAGAAGTAGATGAAGCCATTATAAATTATTATGGAAAGGATAAACCATATCGTATCTCAGTGAAAGATGAAATATCTTGGGAAGATGGAAATGTTTTTGTAAAATTAATTTTGATCAAGCATTTAGCCAAAGAGGATAAAGAAACACTAACATATGAACAAATCAAACATGCCACAAATGAGTATATAGGAATAAATGAATACAAAGTGGTAAGTTTTAATTATAATATAGTATTTGATAATAATGAAAATGAACCATTGCATTACTGGATAGATTTAAATGTAGATAAAAAAACAAAAAAATTGTGTAAAAAAAGATAAAGGAAACTAATATGAATAATGATAATAATTATAAAATAGAAGTATTAAAAAGAAAAATAAAAGCTATAGAATGGCAAAGAAAAAGGTTTTTAATATTAAGAAAAATAGGATTATTATTAATAACTTTATCTCTTTTGATAGCAATTATTGGATTACTCTTAAATAATAATCTTTGCGTCATTTCTGGATTAGTATTAGTAATTGTATCCTATGTCATTTCAAATGGAATAAATAATAAATTTGAAACGGGTAACTTTTGGAATAATACATTAGAAAAGAATAATAATTCTTATCAAGAACCATCATGGAATAATCAATTAAGAATAATAGAAAAAGAAATAAATAATTCATACAATGAATTAAATGAGTTAATGAATAAAAAAGATATTTAATATATAATTATAAGCATATTAATAAAGGAGCTAAATAGTTATGGTAATCGCAACAAATAATAAAGGTAAAATTGAAGAGTTTAAAAAATTATTTCAAGATAAGAAAATTTATTCTTTAAAAGATAAGAATATTGACATAGAAATAGAAGAAAATCAGGATACTTTTATAGAAAATGCTAAGAAAAAAGCTATGGAAATATATGAAATAGTAAAAGAGGAAACAATTGCTGATGATTCTGGGCTTTGCGTTAAATGTTTAAATGATTTTCCAGGAGTAATGACCCATCGTTTTTTAGGAGAAGAAGCCACCGATAGAATGAGAAATGAGTATTTAATAAAAGAAACAAATAAATATGAGGATAGAAGCGCCCAAATGGTTTGTGCTATAGTGTACTATAATGGTGATGAACTAATAGTAAGTGAAGGAAAACTAGATGGTTATATTTCCAAAGATTGTCGTGGTGAAAATGGCTTTGGTTTTGATGAAATATTTGAATTACCCAATGGTCTAACTTTAGCAGAATTAACAAAAGAAGAAAAAAACGTGATAAGTGCCAGAGCAGTTGCTCTTAAGAATTTAAAAGAGCAATTTGCTAAAATGTAACCACATAAAAGTAAAAACTATAATCTATATTAAAAGGATTATAAGTAATTAATCAAGTATTAAACAACTAAGAATTATGGGAAAAGAAATATACATTTCTTTTTTTTTCATATATAATAATTACTGAAATGGAGGTATAAAATGAAAAAATTAATTGTAGGGCAATCAGGAGGACCAACTTCAGTAATAAATGCATCTCTAGCAGGAGTGTATTATGAAGCTAAGAAAAAAGGCTTCAAAGTTTATGGTATGTTAAACGGAATAGAAGGTCTATTACAAGAACAAATTATTGACTTAGATGAATATTTTGAAGATAAAAACAACTTAGAATTATTAAAAAGAACCCCATCTAGCTTTTTAGGAACATGTCGATTTAAACTAGGAAGTATAAAAGAGCATGAAGAAACATATGAAAAGGTGTTTGATATTTTAGATAAACATGCTATTGATTCTTTTATCTATATAGGTGGAAATGATTCAATGGATACCGTAGAGTCTTTATCGGATTATGCTAAAGATAATAAGAAAAAACAAAACTTTATAGGAGTACCCAAAACAATTGATAATGATTTACCAATAACCGATCACTGTCCCGGCTTTGGAAGTGCTTGCAAATATATAGCAACAACCCTAAGAGAAATTATCCAAGATAATAATTGTTATGGAAATACCAAACCAACCATAGCAATTGTCGAAATAATGGGAAGACATGCTGGTTGGCTAACATCAGCCGCATCTTTAGCCAAAGATGAATCAAGTATGGGAGTAGATGCCATCTATTTACCAGAGATTCCCTTTAATATAGATACCTTTGTAGAAGAAACAAAAGAATTACTAAAAAAGAAATCATCCATTGTAATTGCCTTATCAGAAGGAATTAAAACAGAAGATGATCAATTTATTTGTGAATTAACAGACTCTAATTTATTAGTAGATTCATTTGGTCATAAAGAATTAGCAGGTTGTGCTGATATTTTAAGTAAAATATTAAAAGAAAAACTAAATGTTAAAACAAGAGCTATTACCCTTTCAACCCTTCAAAGAGCTGCCGCTCATCTAGCTTCAAAAACTGATTTAGATGAGGCTTATCACTGTGGAATGAAAGGAGCCGATTTGGCAGCCAAGAATGAATCTGGGAAAATGGTTTATATGAAAAGAATCTCTAACAATCCATATAAAATAAAATATGAAGTATTTGATGACATCCATAAAATAGCTAACATAGAGAAAAAAATACCATTAGAATGGATTGATGTAGATAACAATTACGTAAAAGAAGAACTAGTAGACTACCTAAAACCACTAATTCAAGGAGAAGTAAAACAAATCTACAAAGATGGAATTCCTCAACATATAAATTTAAAGAAATAGGAAGCATCCTATCTTTTTATATTTTATATTATAAAAATATAAACAACAATACATTTATAAGAACATAAACCTGTTTAATTCGTTCTAGAAATAATAAAAATGATAAGACAATTACTTTGCCTAGCTGCTTAAATGAAGGAAAAAAGAGAGTGGTTCTTCATTCCAAATTACTAGAAGAGAAAGAAAAATAATGATATAAATGATATAATAAACAGAAGGAGAGTTATCATGGAAAATGACTATAGTAAAATAGATATGGCTTTAATACATATTGGAGCTTTTATAATAAGTTTTTACAAGCAAAAATAAAGTATGTATCACAAGTTTTAGATCAAAAACAAATGGAAGAAATACTAAATCATATTAAAAGCCCCAAAATTAGAAATGAATTATTAGCATTCATTGATATGATACGTTTCCAATTTTTACATGAAAGTTTAATAATAGACGTAAAATTAGACGAACCTGCTAGTATTATTGATTCAATAGAGGAAGAATCTGTTTCTCTAATGTTCTCAAGAATGGGTTTTATCAAAGACTTTCCATATGAACAAAAAAAGATTAAAGCCTATTATGAAACATATAAAAGAAAAAATGATAATTATCAAGACGTCAAACTAGTAACTATATTAGAAGGAATGAGTCAATTAGAGAGTCTATCAAAAGATACAAAAAATAAAATAGATTTACTATTATTATCTTATAATAAGTCTTATGGTGAAAATCCATACTTAGAAGAAAAGAAAGAAGAATTGAAAAGACTATCACAAAAAAAGAAAGAATTAGAAGTAAGAACCGAAAAAATAGGAAAACTAATTTCAAATTTTCCAACATCTAATGATATAGAAAGAAGAGTAGCAAAATGAAAGAGTTAATAGATGAAGTAGTTCAAGAAATAAAAAAACTAAAGGAAGAAATCATTCAGTTACAAGAAAAAGAGAATAAGTTAATGTTTGAAATAATAAATGAAGATGAAGAATAAAAAAAGGAGCTCCAAAGAGCTCCTTAATCTATATATAGAGGATCTTCACAAAACTTAGTGAACCTTCCTCAATACTAATATATGTCAAAAAAGAAAAAAAATACTAAAAAAATCAATAATTGAGTAAATGAAAAAATTATGATAAAATAACAATGGAAAAATACTTGAAAAGAGGTCTTAAAATGATAGATATTAAAGAAGTAAATAGAATGTTAGAATCATTTGAAAAAGAAATAAATGAGCTTAGGAGGTCACTTTGACTTTCCTAAAAAAATAGAAAGAATTAAGAATCTTCAAGAAATAACCGAAAAACCAGACTTTTGGAATGATCACAATAAAAGTGAAGAAGTCTTACTAGAACTAAATAATCTAAAAGAACTAGTTAATCAAGTAGAATCATTAAATCAAGATATAGCAACTAATAAAGAAATGATAGCTTTAATGGTAACAGAACCAGATGAAACAATATTAAAAGAAATAGAAGATAATACAAAAACAATAGAAAAAGATTTAAGTGAATTAAAATTATTAGTATTATTATCTGGACCTTATGATAAAAATAATTGTATTGTAGATATTCATCCAGGAGCCGGAGGAACAGAATCTTGTGACTGGGCTAGTATGCTTTATAGAATGTATCTTCGTTGGTGTGAAAAGAAGAAATACAAAGTAACATTACTAGATTATCAAGAAGGAGAAGAAGCAGGAATTAAAAGTGTATCCATCCAAGTAAAAGGATTAAATGCTTATGGATATCTAAAAAATGAAAAAGGTGTTCATAGGCTAGTAAGATTGTCTCCTTTTGATTCCAATAACAGAAGACATACTTCTTTTGCCTCAGTTGAAGTAACCCCAGAAATAGAACAAGATACCACTATAGAAATAGATGAAAAAGATTTAAAAATAGATGTATACCGTTCAACAGGAGCCGGAGGCCAAGGAGTTAATACTACAGACTCAGCTGTTCGAATTACCCATATACCAAGCAAAATAGTAGTTACATGTCAAAACGAAAGAAGCCAAATACAAAATAAAGAGCAAGCCTTAAAAGTATTAAAAAATAAATTATTATTAAAAAAGATTGAAGAACAAGAGCAAGAATTGAAAGGTATTAAAGGAGATCAAGCTAATATAGAATTTGGCTCTCAAATAAGAAGTTATGTATTACATCCATATTCTATGGTAAAAGATCATAGAACAAATGTGGAAACAAGCAATGTATCCAAAGTATTAGATGGAGAAATAGACATTTTTATAGAAAGTAATTTAAAAAAGGGGAAGTAATATGAATTTATTTTCAAAAACCAAAGATATTCGTTTTATGGAATACATTAATCGAAAATCAATAGTAAAACGTACTACGGAATTTATAATAGGTTGTTTTATCATCTCACTAGCTTATAATATCTTTGTTGTACCTAATAATTTAGTTCCAGGTAACGTTGGTGGATTAGCTATAATTATAAATCGTCTTTTTGGATTTTCTAATTCAATGATAATCTTTATTTTAAATATTTTCTTATTAATAACAAGTTATATATTATTAGGAAAAGAAAAGACAAGAGCTACTATTCTAGGCTCTCTATTACTACCAACTTTTATTTCATTAACAGAGAATATTAATATCTGGCTTCAAATTGATACTTCTCAAGTATTATTGTCTGCGATATTCGGAGGAATAATCTATGGATTTGGAGCAGGAATGGTATTTAGAGCAGGTTTTACTACTGGAGGAACAGATATAATCAATCAAATAATTTGCAAATATGGCAAAACAAGCATGGGCAAAAGTATGTTAATGAGTGATGGATTGATTGTATTAGCCTCTGGCATTATCTTTGGAATTAATAATATGATGTATTCCATTCTAATGCTTTATATAATTAGTCTAATATCAGATAGAGTTGTATTAGGAGTATCTGATAATAAGATGTTTATGATAGTAACGAATAAAGAAGATGAAATAAGAGATTTCATTATCAAAAAGCTAGGATATGGTATCACAGTATTTAGTGGTAAAGGTGGTTATAAAAAGAACTATGAAAATGTATTAATGACAGTTTTACCTACCAAAGATTATTATCAATTAAAAGAAGGAATTAAGGCAATCGATGAAGAAGCATTTTACATTATTACAGATAGTTATGAAGTATTTGGAGGGAGTAGCCAATGAAAGATATTAAAGAACTTATTTTAAAAAAGAACAGACTAGTTAGAATTATCTTAATCTTAGTAGCCATATTACTAAGCGCTATCGTTTACAATTTATTCTTATTACCATTAAGCTTAGTTACAGGAGGTACTGGAGGAATAGCAACCATAACACACTATTTATATGATATAGATCCAGCTTTGATGATTTTAATTTTATCATTAGCTTGCTGTATTATTAGTTTCATGTATTTAGGAGTAGAAAGAACAACAGGAACCCTACTAGCTAGTTTTCTATATCCACTAATGGTAAAAATGACATCAAACATCAGCACTCAATTTATGATAGATACATCTGACGTATTGTTAGTAGTACTATTTGCTGGAGTATTAAGTGGTGTAGCTAATGGTTTAATGTATAAAAGTGGTTATAGTAATGGTGGATTTCCTGTAATATCACAAGTATTATATGAAAAATTTCAAATATCAATTGCTAAAAGTAGTATGATCATAAATGTAATTATTGTTTTAATAGGTGCTTTTTTCTTTGGAACAACCAATGCTCTATATGCTATCATTTACTTGTATATTAACAATATAGTTATGGATAGAGTATTATTAGGAATATCAACCAACAAAGCCTTTTATATAATGACTCATAAAGAAGAAGAAATTAAAGATTATATAATAAACAATCTTCATCACACCGTAACAACATTTAATGTAAAAGGTGGTTTTCTTGAGGATAAGAGAAAAGTAATTTTAACTGTTATCCCTTCATCTGACTATTATAAATTAACAGAAGGTATCAAGACTATTGATAAAGAAGCCTTCTTTGTAGCAACAGATTCTTACCAAGTAGAAGGAGCAAAATAAGAGAATTCAATAGAATTCTTTTTTTATCAACAAAGAGCTTTAAACCCTAGCTATCTTATGATATAATAATTATAGGGTGGAAAAGAGAATTTTGAGAGTCCCAAATTCATTTAATAGAGGCAGTATAGAAAAGGTGGTGAATAAATAAATGGATTTAATAAGAATAAAAAATGTCGAAAAAAAATATAAAAATGGAGTAACAGCCATTTATGATTTAAATTTAGCCATAGAAAAAGGATCCTTTGTATTTGTAATTGGAGGGTCAGGAAGTGGTAAAAGTACTTTAATAAAGATGTTATATAGAGAGGAAAAACCTACTAAAGGTCAAGTAATTGTAGGAGGTTTAGACGTTGCTAAATTGAAGAATAAGAAAGTTTATAAATTAAGAAGAAAACTAGGTATTGTTTTTCAAGATTATCGGTTATTACCAAAATTAACTGTCTATGAAAACGTAGCATTTGCATTAGAGTGCATAGGTGAGAAGAGAGATATTATAAGAATAAAGGTATTAAAAGCTTTAGAAGATGTAGGATTAAAAAACAAAGTACATGAATATCCAGATAATTTATCAGGAGGAGAGCAACAAAGAGTAGCAATTGCCAGAGCAATTGTAAATGATCCAAAACTATTACTATGTGATGAGCCTACCGGCAACTTAGACCCAGAAAAGAGTATGGAAATCATGAGAGTACTAGATAGTATTAATAAAACAAGAGGAACAACCATTATCATGGCTACTCATGATAAAGAAATCGTTAATAAAATGAAAAAACAAGTTATTACTCTAAAAGATGGACACTTAGTCAAATTTAAACAGAAAGGAACGTATGCCGAATGAAACCATTTAGAATGTTAGGAAGAAGCATCCGTGATGCTGTTAAAAGTGTAATAAGAAACTTTTCTTTATCATTAGCTTCTATATCATGTATAACAATTACATTAATTATAGTAGCTATAGGTATCATGGCATCTTTAAATGTAAAAAACTTTACTGAAGCAATAGAAAAAGATATGACAATAGTAGTTTTTTTAAAAAATGATGCTACTGCAGAAGATGCTATTGAAGTAGAAAAAGAAATAAAAAAAATTTCTAATGTTGAAAAGTACACATATCAAACAAAAAAAGAAATAAAAGAAAAAATGCAATCAGAGTCAGAGGTTTTTAAAACAGTACTAAATAACTGGGAAGAAGATGAAAGCCCTTTAAAAGATACTTATCAAGTTAAAGTAAAAAATATTAATCAAATAAAAGAAACAGCATTAAAAATAGAAAAAATAGATAAAGTAGCCGTAGTAAGATATGGAGAAGGTATGGTAGATAAAATGGTAAAAGCCTTTGCATCCGTAGAAAAAGTGACTTACGGAATAGTAATTGGCTTAATATTAGTAACAGTATTCCTAATAATTAATACAATAAAACTAACAATATCTGCCAGAAGAAAAGAAATTGGCATTATGAGACTTGTAGGAGCAAGTAATTTAACAATCAAATTACCATTTATCATAGAAGGAATGATATTAGGACTATTAGGATCCATTGTTCCTGTTTTAGTAACAACATATGGGTACTATGCTTTTTATCGTCATTTTGATGGATACTTATATTCTCGCTTAATACAACTAATTAAACCAGAACCATTTATTTATCAAGCATCTATAGCTATAGTTGCTATTGGTATTTTAGTTGGTATGATAGGTAGTGCAAGTGCTGTTAAGAAATATTTAAAAATATAATGAAAAAAATATTAGTAGGAACTTCTATTCTATTAGCTATTGTATCTTTCATCGCACTACCGATTGATACAAGTGCCAAAAACATTAAAGAATTTGAAGCAGAAGTTTCCAAATACACAAAAGAATTAGAAGAAAGAAAGTCTAAAATCGCAACTAATGAAGAAGAAATCAAAAAAATAAAAAATCAAATATCAACTATAGAGACAAACATAAGAAAAACGGAAGAAGAAATAGCCACTCTTCAAAGAGAAATAGAAGAATGTGAAGAAGAAATAAATAGAAAAAGTGAAGAAAGCAAGAGCATAATTTCATATTATCAGATTGCCGATGGTGAAAATTCATACTTAGAGTATGCCTTCGGAGCTAATGATATTACCGATATGATTTATCGATTATCTATTGTTGAACAATTAACAGAATATAATGATAATTTAATGAAGGAACTAGAAGAGCTAATTAAAAAGAATCAAGCTAAGCAAAAAGAATTAACTGAAAAAGAGAATCAATTAAAAGAATTAAAAGAAGAATTAGAAGAAAAACAATCTCATCTTGAACTAGATAATGCTAATATCAAAGCCGGAATGCCAAGTATTGAAGAACAATTAAAATCAGCCAAAGAACAATTAAATTATGCCAAAAAGTTAGGTTGTGGTGATTCTGAAGATATAAATGCTTGCATTTATCGAATAAGTCAGAGAAATAAAAGTTCAAGTGGTGGAGCAGGTGGAGTATCTGTACCAAGTACCAATGGTTTTTATAGACCAATGGAACATGGATATATTACTCAATCTTATAGTGGATGTGGTACCTACATCAGATGGAAAGGTGTTTGTTCTGGACATATTGGAGTAGATTTAAGTAGTTCAAATAAGAGTATTGCCATCTATCCAATTGCTTCTGGAGTTGTAACAGCTAAGTATTATGATCCAGCTGGAGCTCTTGTAATAAAAATTAAACATAATTATAACGGTCAATATATATATTCAACTTATGCTCACTTAAGAAGTTGGAGTGTTAATGTAGGACAATTTGTAACTCATACAACCCAAATTGGACAAATGGGATCAACTGGTAATTCGACAGGCCCACATCTACATATGGAAATAACAATATGTGATTGGAAATCAGAATTTGGAGGCTGTACTTGGGAAAGTTATGCAAAATCAGCATCTAGAAATCCTGCAAACTATGTTGCTTTACCATCAGGTTGGTCAAATCGCTAAAAAAGAATAGAAAACTATTCTTTTTTTGTATACTACAAGTGAATTTAAGAAATAGTAAATAATTCATATACTAATTCTAGGTGAATGTAGTATGAATCCAAATAAGATAGGGAAATTTATCTTCAAATTAAGAACTGAAAACCACTTAAGTCAATATCAGTTAGCAGATAAAATACCAATTAGTAGACAAGCAGTAAGTAAATGGGAAAGAGGTCAAACAATACCTGATTCATCCACTTTAATAAGATTAAGTGAAATATTTGATGTTACCATTAATGAACTCCTAAATGGTGAAAGAAAAGAAACAAACACGATAAAAGAATTAGAAAGAACTACATTATCAATAGTCGATGAACATAATAAGAAAACTAGAGTAGTAAAAATATTACTAAATACTTTTATAGTTATTATATTTGTTTTAATAACCTGTTTTTTGGGATACTACTTCATAAATTCATATAAAACAATTAAAGTATACACCATAAATGGTGATGGGAAAGAATTTGATATACTAGATGGTCTACTATTAGTAACAAAACAGAAAAGTTATTTAAAAATAGGAAAAATACAAAATAGAAATAATCATGAAATAAAAAGTGTTAGATTATATATTATTGAAAATGGAAAAGAAACAACAATATTTGAAGATAAAGATATTGATAAAACAATAATAGATATCTATGGTTATGATGAAAATATTTTAATAGAGAATCAAAAAAAATTAATAACTGAATCTTATATTTTAATATTATATGATAATCAAGAAATAGAAATACTAAAATTAGAGTATAAACAAGATTTTTTGAATGATAATTATTTATTTTCAAAAAAGGATTATATAAAAACAAGTGTAATAGATAAGAACGAAGAAGAAAATGTTAAAAATGAAAAAGCAGTTCAAATAATCAAAGAAAGAGGTGAAAAAGTAAATAACTCCTATATCCTGACTATATCAGAAGAAGATCAAATTATTTACTCTGAAGATCTTGATGAGATAATAATGAAAAAGAATAATGAAATTATTTGGTATATTCTATTAAACAACAACTATTATCATTGCTCTGATGAGTCGTTATCTATAAAAAAGTGTCAAGAACATATCAATAAAGATATAAGTAAATATGTTTTAGAATAAGGTAGAACTTAACAAGTTCTACCCTATTTTTAATTATTTTTCTACAATGAAGATGAAAGGAGGAATATGATGAAGAAGAAAATACTAGGAATGATGATACTTGCTATTGCTATGATGGGAATAAGTATAAATACATATGCTAAAGAAGTATATTATACTACTCCTAATGGGATAGAGTTAACAGAAGCAGAATATAATTTCTTAGTGAACTTTTATTGGGAAGAATATGTAGATAATATGACTCAAGAGCAATATGAAGAATTTACAAATTCTGATCTTCTTAGTAGAAAGTTAATTGTAAAAAATAATGATCAAATTGGTCAAACTAGATCACAAAGTCATTCAACAAACTCTAAGAATATTAAAATTGCTGCTGCTTGTTCTTCAACTTGCGTAGTTAGTATAGTAGCTACTTGGTATGTTAATCCAACCATCAGAAGTTATGATGTAATTGGGGCATACTTCAGTGGTGTATCGTTAATATCACATCAATCTACAGTAGTACATGCAAGTACAGGCTCAAATAGTTTTTCTAACTTAAAAACCGCCTATAATGGACTTGGTAACTCTGTCTTATTACCATCAGGTACGAATTTAGTAATCAATCAAATTCTTACAACCACGACTGGTGGAACAATCTATGGAAGTTATCAACATGCAACCCAAGATACTACTTTAGCAGTAAGTAAGTTATATAGTTTCTCACTAGGTGGGTATGGAAATGTATTCTCATTCTATGGAAATGCATATGGTGTATATGATGGAATGGCCGGTGTTGACATAAACGTTTAATCGAGTATTATTAATGGCTGATACTGAATAAAATGCAATAGGAAACTATTGCATTTTTTAGTGTAAAGTAACAATAGATAATAATTGACACATTTTTATTAAAATGAAATAATAATAATAAGAAATAGTAAAAGGAGATGCTAATCATGGATCGTTCAGAAGAAGAAACTAAACAAGGACTAATCATGGAATATGCTATTAAAAAAGGCAAAGAACATAACTTAAACGATGAAATAATAAAAGAAATAATAGTAGAAGTAATAGAAAGTCCAAAAACACTTGAAGAAATAAAAGAAGAAATTGATATGTTAATAGCTAAGTATAAGAAAGAGTTAGCTGAAAAAGGAGAAGTAATTTCAGAAGAAATGAGACCTAAAGAAAGTACTTCAAGATATGAAACATCTCCATCCGGAAGTTTGGTAATAACTCCACAACCAGAGAAAAAAGAAAGTACTTCAAGATATGAAACGTCTCCATCCGGAAGCATGGTAATAACACCACAACCAGAGAAAAAAGAAAGTACATCAATATATAGTACATCTCCATCTGGAAGTATGGTAATAACTCCAAAACCTAAGGATGATTCAATAAATGAACTTCAAGAAATGATGAAAAGTGATGAAAGTAAAAAAATAGGACCTCCACCTATGTCTAAAGAGAGTCCATCAAAAGTCATGGTGAAGACAAATAACAATGGTAATAAAGGATATGCTAGCACTATGTCAATTGCCTCATCACTAGGAATTATTATAGGAATAATATTCCTTCTACTACTTTTATTATTACTAATATAAAAGGGAATGATTAATTTCATTCTTTTTTTGTAATAATAATAATTAATGATATAATAATGGAGAAATGGAAAGGACTGATGAAAATGTTTGAACTAGTATCTAATTATACCCCGTCAGGTGATCAACCAAAAGCAATCAAAGAATTGGTAAAAGGTTTAAATGAAGGAAAAAAAGAACAAGTATTACTAGGTGCTACAGGAACAGGAAAGACCTTTACCATAGCCAATGTAATAAAAGAAACTAATAAACCTACTTTAGTATTAGCCCATAATAAAACATTAGCTGGACAATTATATTCAGAACTAAAAGAATTATTTCCTAATAATAGAGTAGAGTACTTTGTATCATACTATGATTATTATCAACCAGAAGCTTATGTACCTTCAACAGATACTTATATTGAAAAAGATTCATCAATAAATGATGAAATAGATGAATTACGCCATGCTGCTACATCAGCTTTAATATCTAGAAGAGATGTTATAGTAGTTTCGAGTGTATCTTGTATATATGGTATTGGAGAAGTAGAAGAATATAAAAATAAAATGTTAACACTATCAGTTGGAGAAAAGATGAGTAGGAATGACGTTTTAGAAAAACTAGTAGAAATGTTATATGAAAGAAATGATATGGACTTTAAAAGAGGAACCTTTAGAGTACATGGAGACATATTAGAAATAATTCCTGCTGGTCAAAGATTAACTGGATATAGAATAGAATTCTTTGATGATGAAATAGATAGAATATCAGAAATAGATTCATTAACCGGAGTGATAACTAACAATGTAAAAAATGTTAGTATTTTCCCAGCTAGTCACTTTGTTGTTAGTGATGAAAAATTAAAACTAGCTATAGAAAGAATCAAAAAAGAACTACAAGAAAGACTTCAAGAATTAAAACAAGAAAATAAACTGCTAGCAGCAGAACGCCTAGAACAAAGAACAAATTATGATATAGAAATGTTAGAAGAAACAGGTTTTTGTTCTGGAATAGAGAACTATTCCGCTCCTATGGCTGGTAGAAAAAAAGGAGAAACACCTACAACATTAATGGATTTCTTCCCCGAGGATTATTTATTAGTGGTAGATGAGTCCCATGTCACGCTTCCTCAAGTAAGAGGCATGTATAACGGTGATAGAGCTAGAAAAATGAATTTAGTAGAGTATGGTTTTAGATTACCAAGTGCCCTAGACAATAGACCTTTAAAATATGAAGAATTCGAAAAAAAGATAAATCAGGTCATCTATGTATCCGCAACACCAGGAGATTTAGAATTAGAACATACAAATCAACAATTTGTTGAGCAAATAATTCGTCCAACAGGATTGTTAGACCCAACTATAGAAGTAAGAAAGACAGAAGGACAAATAGATGATTTAGTAGGAGAAATAAATCTAAGAATAGATAAAAATGAAAGAGTTTTAGTAACAACCCTAACCATTCGTATGGCTGAAGAACTAACAAATTATTTAAAAGAGTTAGATATCAAAGTAGCTTACCTTCATAGTGAAGTAAAAACGCTAGAAAGAATGCAGATTATTCATGATGTCAGAAGTGGAAAATATGATGTATTAGTAGGAATTAACCTTCTAAGAGAAGGACTTGATATTCCAGAAGTATCACTAATCGCAATCTTAGACGCTGATAAAGAAGGTTTCTTAAGAAGCAATAGAAGTTTAATTCAAACAGTAGGACGATGTGCTAGAAATGCCAATGGACATGTCATAATGTATGGTGATAAAATAACAGATTCAATGAAAGAAGCTATTGAGGAAACTAACAGACGACGTAAAATTCAAGAGAAATATAATGAAGAACACCACATAGTACCAAAAACAATTATTAAAGAAATAAGAGATATAATCTCTAATACAGCACAAACAAAAGAAGGAAAAGAAAAGAAACTAACTAAGAAAGAAATCATGAAAAACATGCAAACAATTGAACAAGAAATGAGAGAAGCTGCTAAAAACTTAGACTTTGAAAGAGCTATGGAATTAAGAGATATATTATTTGAAATGAAGAGTATGTAATATGAAAAAATATAAGAAAATATACATTGAAATAACCAATAATTGTAATCTTAACTGCAGTTTTTGTAGCCCTGTACAAAGAAAAAGGAAAAACATGACACTCGAAGAGTTTGAAACAATTTTAAAAAAGGTAAAAGATTATACAGACTATATATATTTACACATTAAAGGAGAGCCTCTTATTCATCATCAAATAATAGATTTATTAAAAAAAGCCGAAGAATATAATCTAAAAGTTAACTTAACCACCAATGGAACATTATTACCAAAATATGCAAAAATACTAAGTAGTTGTAAATCACTTAATAAAATAAATATTTCTCTTCATTCTGAAAATAATATCCCCAATTATTGTGGAAAGATATTTGATTCCGTAAAAGAAATTCCAGAGAGAATAACTATTATCTATCGATTATGGACTTTAAAAAGCAATGACTTAGATAAAAAATCCACAGAAATAGTGGAAAAAATAAAAAAGTATTATAATTTATCCCCAGATGTAGTGGAAAAAATAAAAAAAGAAAAAAATATAAAGATTAATCCACATATTTATGTGGATAAAGATAATGAATTTACTTGGCCAAGTATTACAGATGAACAAACAAAAGGATATTGCTATGGACTAAAAACTCATATTGGTATTTTAGTAGATGGAACTGTAGTACCTTGTTGCCTAGATTCCAATGGACTAGTTCCATTAGGAAATATCTTTACTGAAGAATTAAAAGATATCTTGAATAAAGAGAAAACAAAAAGATTACAAAAATCGTTTCAAGATAGAAACCCTTGTGAAGAATTATGTAAATCATGTACATTTAAAGAAAAACTAAAATAAAAAAGAGAGTGATAGAATGAATAAGCCAGAAGAAATAATAGCTTACAAAGCATTTTTTAAAGGATTAACCAATAATATTGACGGCATTCAATATGAAATAGGTAAACCTATACTACAACAGATAAACTACAGTATCAAAGAGGTGGCTATCATATGTGTGAGCAATTTGAAGATTGTTATAAATTTTTAAAAGCCACTGAAACAGAAATTGATTTAACTTTAGTTAAAGGATTTGGTAATTATTATAGTGTTGATGGAGGAGAAAGATCACTAGATGATTCCACAGGAAAAATCTACATGTGTGAAAAAATGGAAATATTGAAAGTATTATCAAGAGATGAAATCATTCAACTCGCTTTGGAATTACCTCCCTATAGAATGCAATCATTTTTATTTAACTATCCTCTCCTAAAAGAAGAAAAAGCCATAATAATGAATTCCTATACTTATGGTACAAACGATTTAAAATTCATAGCAAAGAGAAAAACTAAAAAAATATAAAAACCGTTCTATTTGCTTCTCCAACAAAAATTAGAAAGATTACAACTATTATCCCCAAGTTTCTATTTTGCAAAAAAAGAGCTATAAATATTATAAGAAAAGTGAATGTCTTAGATTAATAGCAGATAATGAAAATAATCAGTATTAATTAATGAAAATATGGTATAATATGAAACAGGTGATTCTAATGGATAAGATTATTATAAAAGGAGCAAGAGAGAATAATTTAAAGAATATTAATATTGAACTTCCTAAAAATAAATTAATTGTAATGACAGGTTTATCAGGTTCTGGTAAATCTTCTTTAGCGTTTGATACTATTTATGCTGAAGGACAAAGAAGATACGTAGAAAGCTTATCAGCATACGCTAGACAATTTTTAGGTGGTTCAGAAAAACCAGATGTTGACTCAATTGAAGGATTATCACCAGCAATATCAATAGATCAGAAAACAACTAACAATAATCCCCGTTCAACAGTTGGAACAGTAACAGAGATATATGATTATTTAAGACTTGTTTTTGCTAGAGTAGGAGTACCTTATTGTCCAAATCATAATATTCCCATTTCTTCTCAAAGCATCGAAGAAATGACAAATAAAATATTAGAATATCCATTAGGTACAAAACTAGTAATACTATCACCGGTAGTTCATGGTGAAAAAGGAACACATAAAGAATTATTAGAAAGATTAAGAAAAGAAGGTTATATCCGAGTAAGAATTAATGGAGAAATGGTTGACTTAAGTGAAGATATTGATCTAGAAAAAAATAAGAAAGATCAAATAGACGTCGTAATTGATCGAATTGTTTTAAAAGAAGATTCTCGTTCAAGATTATTTGAAGCTATTGAGCAATCCACTAAATTATCAAATGGCAAAGTAGTAGTTCAATTATTAGGAGAAGAAGGAAAAGAACTAGTTTTTTCAGAGCAATTCGCTTGTCCTCATTGTGAATTCTCTCTTCCTGAATTAGAACCAAGATTATTTAGTTTCAATGCCCCTTACGGAGCATGCCCTGATTGTAAAGGATTAGGAGTAAAACTACAAATAGATGAGGATTTGATTATTCCAAATAAAAATATAAGTTTAAATGAAGGTGCTATTAAAACATTAACAGATGACCCTGAAGCTATAGAATTTATGGAATTAGAATGTCTATGCAAACACTATAAAATTGACATGAATAAGCCATGGTCTAAATTGTCTAAGAAATTTCAAAATTACATATTATATGGAAGTGATGAATTAATTAGAATAAAATATTCAACACGTGGTGGTATAAAAAGAGATAAACAAGATTATTATGAAGGAATTATTAATCGTTTAGAGAGAAGATACATGTCTACTACATCTACTTGGATTAGAGACTGGTTAGAGAATTACATGGTAGAACATACCTGCGAAACTTGTCACGGAGCTCGTCTAAATGATAATGTTTTATCTGTAAAACTAAATAAAAAAAATATATTCCAAATAACAGAAATGTCTATTAAAGAGCTTATATCTTTCTTTGAAAATTTAAAATTATCAGAAGAAAAGAAAGAAATAGCCAAATTAGTAATAAAAGAAATCTTAGACAGACTCCACTTTTTGTCAAATGTAGGACTAGATTACTTAACATTAAGTAGGAATGCAGGAACTTTATCTGGAGGAGAAGCCCAAAGAATTAGACTAGCAACTCAAATTGGTTCTCACTTAACAGGAGTATTATATGTTTTAGATGAACCAAGTATTGGACTTCATCAAAGAGACAATGAAAGACTAATTAATTCTTTGCTAGAAATGAGAGATTTAGGAAATACCCTTATAGTAGTAGAGCATGATAGTGATACCATGTTAGCAGCTGATTATTTAGTAGATGTAGGACCAGGCGCCGGAGATTCTGGAGGAGAAATCGTTGCTTGTGGAACTCCTAAAGAAGTAATGAATAATGATAATAGTATTACAGGAAAATACTTAAGTGGAAAATTATGCATTGATGTTCCAAAAAAGAGAAGAAAAGGTATCAAAAAAAGTATAATAATTAAAGGTGCCAAAGAACATAACTTAAAAAATATAGATGTAGAAATACCACTTGGAACCTTTACCTGTATCACAGGAGTATCAGGCTCAGGAAAATCAACCCTTATAAATGAGATATTGGTAAAAGCTCTATCTCAAAAATTATATAATAGTAAAGAAAAACCAGGAAAGCATGAAAAAATACTAGGAATAGATAATATTGATAAGATTGTTGCTATTTCTCAAAATCCAATCGGAAGAACCCCAAGGTCTAATCCAGCTACCTATACCGGTGTATTTGATGATATAAGAGAACTTTTTACAACTACCAAAGAAGCTAAAATGTATGGCTTTGGAAAAAATAGATTTTCTTTTAATGTTAAAGGTGGAAGATGTGAAGCTTGCCGTGGAGATGGGGTAAAAAAAATAGAAATGCATTTCTTACCAGATGTTTACGTACCATGCGAAGTCTGTCACGGAACTCGTTATAATGGAGAGACACTTAGCATAAAATATAAAGACAAGAATATAGCAGAAGTCCTAGATATGAGAGTAACAGAAGCCTTAAAGTTCTTTGAAAATGTTCCAAAAATAAAAAGAAAACTACAAGTAATAGAAGATGTAGGATTAGGCTATATCAAATTAGGACAAAGTGCTCCTACCTTATCAGGAGGAGAAGCCGAAAGAGTTAAATTAGCCAAAGAATTACAAAAACAAGCAACCGGAAAAACCTTATTTATTTTAGATGAACCAACAACTGGATTACATACAGATGATATCAAGCGCTTACTTGCAATTTTACAGAAAATAGTAGATAATAAAGATACCGTTGTAATCATTGAACACAACTTAGATGTAATAAAAGTGGCAGATTATATTATTGATTTAGGACCTGAAGGGGGAGATTTAGGAGGACAAATTGTCGGAGTAGGAACACCAGAAGAAATAGCCAAAATAAATAATTCTTACACAGGTCAATTTTTAAAGAAATTATTATAGGGGTGAATCTATGAAATTAATCAAAAAAGAAAAGAATAAGCAAAGAATTAATAAAGTAACTGATTGGATTTTACATATGATAGGATATACAATTGTCTTTATTTTAGTAACAAGCTTATTTAAGTCAATCTATATAGATAGTAATCATCTATTTATATGGTCTGCTATCATAGTATTTACAATTTATGTATTAAATAAAACTATAAAACCAATTCTAGTAATTTTAACCATTCCTATTACAGGAATAACATTAGGTTTATTTTATCCATTTATTAATGTTTTTATATTAAAGATAGTAGATTGGATACTAGGCCCTCATTTTGAAGTAAAGAGTATATTTATTGCCTTATTTGTAGCAATCTTATTATCAATAACAAACTTTATAATGGAACGAATTTTAAATAAGATTATTAAAAAGGTACAAAAACATGGATAGAAGTGTATTTATAGATTTTCAAATCTTTGAAATTAAATGGTATTCTATTTTTATCTTACTTGCTCTTTTTACTGGTAGTTTTATTGTAATAAAAGAAACAAAGAAAAAAAAGATGGATCCAGAAGAATTAATTAATATTCTCTTTTATGGTTTTCTAATTGGAATTCTAGGAGCTAGATTGTATTATGTCTTATTCAATTTATCCTATTATCAAAACCTATTAGATGCCATTAAAATATGGGAAGGTGGACTTGCTATTCACGGAGGAATAATAAGTGCTCTCTTGTTTCTATATTGGTATACCAAAAAGAAAAAAATAAATCTTATATTACTACTAGATTGTATGGTAGTAGGACTAATTCTTGCTCAATCTATCGGAAGATGGGGGAACTTCTTTAATGGAGAAGCATATGGAAGAATAGTTTCCCTAAATTTTCTAAAAAATATGCATTTGCCTAGTTTTATCATTGAAGGAATGTATATAAGTGGAGAATACCGGGAGCCCACATTTCTATATGAATCAATCCTATCATTTATTGGATTTATTGTATTACTATTATTTCGTAAGAAACAAAATCTAAAAGTAGGTCAACTAACGGGAATATATTTTATATGGTATGGTATAGAAAGATTCATTATAGAATCTTTTCGGTCAGACTCCCTAATGTTAGGAACTATTAAAATGGCCCAAATAGTATCAATCATTTTTATAGGAACAGGAGTTTACTTAATTATAAAGAATAAAGAATTAAAATATCATGAAACATTTTTTTAAAAGTAGGAGGATTTATGTATAAAAAAGTAGTTGTTTTTGGTGGAGGAACAGGAATTTCATATTTGCTAAAAGGATTAAAAGATTTTCCAGTAGATATCACAGCCGTTATTACTGTGTCAGACAATGGACGCTCTACTGGAAAATTAAGACAGGAATTTCATACTCCAGCTGTAGGAGATATTAGAAAAGTAATTACAAATTTATCTCAAATAGATGAACCAATCAAAGACATGATGTCATACCGTTTTCACACTTCTAGTGATTTAGATGGTCATGCTGTAGGAAATTTAATTTTAACAGCCATGTTAGACATTACTGGTTCACTTAAAGAATCAATTAAACATTTAAGTAAACTTCTTGATGTAAGACATACCGTTTTACCAATATCAGAAGATTCTGATCTTACGTTAATGGGTTTAGATGAAGATGGTAATGTAATTGAAGGAGAAGAAGAAATCACGTTTGCCCACAGAAAGATGAATAAAATCTATTACAAAACAGAGCCAAAAGTATTACCAGAAGTAATTCAAGCTATCAATGAAGCAGATTTAATAATCTTCAGTATGGGTAGTTTATATACTAGTATCTTACCAAATGTGATATGTAAAGAAGTAGAAAAAGCCCTTAATAAAACAAAAGCTCCATTAATGTACATTTGTAATATTGTCACTCAACCAGGAGAAACAGATCATTTTTCAGTGGGAGATCATGTCAAATTATTAAATAATTATCTAGATAAGAGAAAAATAGATGTAGTCATTGCCAGCAATACCAAAATAAGTGCTGAAATGGCTAAGAAATATGAAACAAAAGAACAAAAAGATCCAGTATTAATTGATTATAAAGAAATTGAAAAAATAGGAGTAGAACTAATTGAAGATGATTTAATCATAATAGATGATGATAATACTTTAAAGCATAATAGTCTTAAACTTAGTTCCTTAATCTTTTCCTATTTAATGAGAGATTAGTATGTCATTCACAACAAGTATTAAAGAAGAAATATCTAATTTCAAAAGTTCTAAATCAGAACTAATTGCAGAATTATCAGGGTATATAAGAAATAATGGGACTAGAACAAGAAATAATATAGTTATGTCCACTGAGAATAAATGGATAATGGAGAGAATAGCTAATGCTATAAAAGAATTCTACAACTTAGATTTAACAATTGAAGTAGTTGAGAATTTAAATTTTAGTAAAAAAGATTTATATCAAATAAAAATACCAATATCTAATGATAAGTGTTTAAAAGAATTAGGAGTATTAGATGATAAAAATCAATATTTAGAGAATCTTCCAGATTATATTATAGACTCTAATGAAGAAATAAAAGGTTATTTAAGGGGTGCTTTTTTAGCTTCAGGAAGTATTAATGATCCCAAGACATCTAGATATCATATGGAGTTAGTAGTAGGAGAACCCCAAGAATCTATCTTGGTTCAAAAATTATTAAATATGTTTGATTTAAATGCAAAAATACTAAATCGTGAAAAAGGCTACATGATTTATATCAAAGAAGCTGAGAAAATAAGTGATTTTATTAAAATATTAGGAGCTACCAAAGCCGTTTTATATTATGAAGATGTAAGGGTATATCGAGATAAAAAGAATAGTACCAATCGTCTTAACAATATGGAGCAAGCCAATATGGATAAAATCATTGAAACTGCTAATTCACAACTAAAAGATATTGAGATAATTGAAGAAAATGATGGCTTAATGTTACTAGATGAAAAAGTAACAGAAGCCCTAAAATATCGTAAGAAATATCCAGAGGCATCTCTTAAAGAATTAGCTGAAATAATATCTTTAGAAACAAATAAATCCATTACTAAATCAGGATTAAACCATAGATTAAAAAAAATATCTGATTTAGCAGATAGTTTCCGTAAAATGAAGAAAGAGTAAATCTCTTTTTTTTTAAGCAAAATGATCAACTATCCCATAAGAAATAGCTTCTTCAGCAGTTAAATAGTAATCTCTTTCTGTATCTTTTTCTATTCTTTGAATACTTTTCCCAGTATTCTTAGAGAGAATTAAATTAATTCTTTTCTTTAAAGAAAGAATCCGATTTGTCGCTATTTCTATATCAGTAGCTTGCCCTTCACTTTTTCCTAGTATTTGATGAATCATCACATCCGCATTTTTTAGAATAAGTCTTTTTCCTTTCTTACCACTAGATAGTAGGAAAGCCCCCATACTAGCAGCCATACCAAAACAAACTGTAGAAACATCACTTTTGATATAGTTCATAGTATCATATATAGCAAAACCACTAGTAACACTACCACCAGGAGAATTAATATAAAGATAAATATCATCATGGTTGATAGAATCTAAATAAAGTAATTCTGCAACTATCATATTACTATTAATATCATCAATTTCCCCAACTAAAAAGATAATTCTATTCTTAAGTAGTTTTGAATAAATATCATAACATTTATCACTATTACCACCATAATCTTGAACAATTGGAATATAATTCATAATTCTCACCTATAATTAGTATAGTGTCAACCATATAATTTATTCATAGTTTATTATGACAAATTATGGTATACTAAAATTAAAATGAGGAGTGGTATAGTGATAGATACTATAGAAGTAACCATTAATAATAAAAAATATAAGTACAGTAAAAACATAACTCTCCAAGAAATATATATTGAACATCAAGAAAACAATAAATATCCAATATTAATTGCTAGAGTTAATAATCGATTGAGAGAATTATCTCATGATTTAACAGAAAACTGTACCGTAGAATTCTTAGACTTAACATCTTGTGAAGGACATAGAGTTCACGTTGGAGGACTAACTTTTGTCCTAATTTATGCTGTTAAAAAATTGTATGGAAAAGCTGCTAACGTAATTGTTCAACATTCCCTAGACAAAGGAATTTACTTTCAAACATCATTCAAATTAACAGAAGAAAAGCTCTTAGCAATCAAAGAAGAAATGAGAGCAATTATTAGAAAAGATATGCCAATTACAAGACTAACAATTGATCGTTTAGAAGCTATTAAATATTTTAAAGCAGTTGGAGACGAAACTAAAGCCGGTACAATGAAATATAATACTGATAATTATATAACACTTTATCGACTAGGAAATATCTATAATTATTTCTATTATTTAATGCCTCCATCAACAGGAAAATTAAAGGATTTTGATTTAACTTATATTAATAGTAATGGATTTACTCTACGATTCCCAACTGTATATATACCAGATCATATTACAAAGTATAAACATCACCCAAATATGTTTGAGGTATTTAGAGAATATAGAGAATGGGGAAAAATAATAGGAGTAGAAAATTCTGTTGATTTAAACAGAGTAGTATCAACTGGAAAAATCAATGACTTAATAAAAATTGATGAAACCCTTCAAAGCAACAGATTATTGGAAATAGCCAAAGATATTAATAATCATAAGAATAAAGTAAAAATAGTTTTAATGGCTGGACCATCATCTTCTGGAAAAACAACAACTTCGAGGAAACTGTGCATGTTTTTAGAAAGCTTTGGTCTTCATCCTAAAGCATTAGAGATGGATAATTACTTTGTTGAAAGAAAAGATAATCCTAAAGATGAAAATGGAAATTATGATTTTGAATGTTTAGAAGCCATGGACTTAAAACTATTTGATAAACAAGTAGCTGCTCTCTTAAGAGGAGAAAATGTAAAAATACCTACCTATAATTTTGTCTATGGAGAGAAAGAATATCATAATGAAATGCAGTTAGGTGAAAATGACATTTTAATTATTGAAGGAATTCATGCATTAGACACTAAAATATTAACAAATATTCCAAGAGAAAAGAAATACAAGATTTATATTTCTCCATTAACAGAGTTAAATATGGATAATCATAATCGAATATCAACAACTGATAATCGTTTATTAAGAAGAATAGTAAGAGATAATAGAACTAGAAACTATAAAGTAGAGCATACCTTAAAGCAATGGCCTAATGTTCGAAAAGGAGAAGAATTATATGTATTTCCTTTCCAAGATGATAATGACGCTACTGTAAACTCGGCTGCAATTTACGAAATAGGCGTATTAAAAACCTATGTAGAACCACTATTATACTCTGTTGAAAGTGATTCTCCATATTATGAAGAAGCAAAAAGATTAATCAAATTCCTAAGATTATTCTTACCAATCCCAGCAGATGCCATACCAGAAGATGCTGTAATTAGAGAATTTATCGGTGGAGGCTACTTTCACGAATAAAAAATATCCACAAATGTTGTGGATATTATTTTTCTTTATTCAAATCTCAACCGCACCATTTTATTTATATTTTAATTCTATATCATATGCACATTTTTCATTGAGTTTCCTTTTGGAATAAATCTACTTACTAATGCATTGTATCTTTCATTAGTTCCCCTTTGAAATGAACAATATAACGATATATCAGCAACACTAGGAAAAGGTAAGAAATCAATTGGGTACATTTTTTATAAAGTACCAATTAGTGCCCAAAAAATAACAATTGATTATAATGCTGATTTCTGGGTTGCTGGAACTTCTATTGAATTCATTGTTCAAGAATAAATGACAATTAAAGTCGTTTTTTTTGTAAAAATAAAAAGAATGATTGAAAGGAGAATTAGAAAAGGATATAATAATAACTAGGAGGATGAAAGATGATAAGAGTTGCAATTAATGGATTCGGAAGAATCGGAAGACTATGCTTTAGATTAATGGAAGAAAGTCCAGAATTTGAAGTAGTTGCTGTAAATGATTTAACAGATGCAGAACAACTTGCTTATTTATTAAAATATGATACAAATCATAGAAATTATCGAATCGATGAAATTCATGCTGATGGTGAATACATCGTAGTGGGAGAAAGAAGAGTAAAGGTATATGCTGAAAAAGATCCAGCTTTATTACCATGGAAAGACTTGGACATTGATGTAGTATTTGAATGTACAGGTTTATTTACTAGTGATGAAAAAGCCATGGCACATATCAATGCCGGAGCAAAACACGTTATTATATCAGCACCTGCTAAAGGAGATTTAAAAACAGTTGTATATAATGTAAATCATAACATTTTAGATGGAAGTGAAAAGATTATTTCCGCAGCTTCATGTACAACAAACTGTTTAGCTCCAGTAGTAGATGTATTAGACAAAGAATTTGGAATTGTAAAAGGATATATGACAACAGTTCATGCATATACAAATGACCAAGCTTCTCTAGATATTGCTCATAAAAAAGGTCATTTAGCAAGACGCGGTAGAGCATGTGCAGCTAATATTGTACCAGCTTCTACCGGAGCAGCATCTGCTATTGGACTAGTATGCCCTAACTTAGCTGGAAAACTTGATGGAACAGCTATGAGAGTTCCAGTTCCAACTGGCTCAGTTGTTGACTTAACCCTAGAATTAGGAAAGAATACAACTGTAGAAGAAATCAATAAAGTATTGCAAGATCATACTAATGAAACCCTAGAGTTTACAATGGACCCAATTGTATCAAGTGACGTAATTGGTAGACGTTGTGGATCTTTAGTAGATGGATTATCAACCAGTGTCTTAGAAGTAGATGGAAAACAATTAGTAAAAGTTGTTTCATGGTATGACAATGAAATGAGTTATACAGCTCAAATGGTTAGAACTGCCAAATTTTTAATGAAAGTAGGAGAATAAAAAAATGAGTGGTTTAGTGTTTTTATTATTCATCGTTGCATGTATACTTCTTGGATCAATTAAACAAATAAATGAATATGAAAGAGGAATATTATTTACATTTGGTAAATATACTAAAGTATTAACCCCAGGATGGAAAATAGTATTACCAGTAATTCAATCATTTAGAAAAGTGGACATCAGAACAAAAGCTGTAGATGTTCCAGAACAAGAAACAATTACCAAAGATAATGTTTCTATTAGAATCAATGCAGTAATTTATTATAAAATCTTTGATGCAGGAAAAGCAATTTGTGAAGTACAAGATTATTACTATGCAGTAAGCCAACTTGCTCAAACTACAATGCGTAATGTAGTAGGATCTGTAACATTAGATGAATTATTAAGTGAAAGAGAAAAAATTTCTAATGGTATATGTCAAGTTATAGATGCCGCTACTGATCCATGGGGAATCAAAGTAGAAAACGTTGAGTTAAAAGACGTAAGCTTACCAGAAGAAATGAAGAGAGTCATTGCTAAAGCTGCTGAAGCAGAAAGAGAAAAACAAGCTATTCTTACTAAAGCTGCAGGTGAAGTTGAAGCTGCTAATAGCCTAGCTCAAGCTGCTAACACCATGGGTTCTACTCCAGGAGCACTTCATTTAAGAACATTATCTACATTAAATGATTTAAGTTCTGATCAATCAAATACAATTATTTTTGCTATACCAATCGAAGTATTAAAAGCAGTAGAAGGATTGAGTAAAAGATTTGAAAATGAAAATAACAGATAACATTTGTTATTTTCTTTTTTTATATCTAATAATACCATAGCAAGAAACTAGCTTGTTTTTCTAAATATTATGGTATGATATAGCCAATAAAAAAGAAGAAGTGAATTGTTTAATTTCTTAATAGATTAATCATTATTAGAGTATTGTTGACAATACTCTTTTTTTCTTTTAATAATATAATAATAAAAAATATGCTTTCTCTTTTTAAAATTTAAAAAAAATGGTATAATTTTAATAGTTAGGAGAATTTAGCCATGAAACAATTGAAAGATTTAAATATTGAAAATAAAAAAGTAATAATTCGTTGTGATTTTAATGTTCCAATGAAAGAAGGGAAAATAGTAGATGATACCAGAATAGTAGCAGCCTTAGAAACCATTAATTATTGTCTTGAGAAAAATGCTAAAGTAATACTACTATCTCATTTGGGAAGAGTAAAAGAAGAAGCCGATTTAGCTAAAAATGATTTATCACCAGTAGCAAAGCGCTTAAGTGAATTATTAAAAAAAGATGTTTTATTCTGTGAAAAAACAAGAGGACCAGAATTAGAAAGCTTAGTTGATAGCATGGAAGGTGGAGATGTAATTCTTGTTCAAAATACCAGATATGAAGATTTAGATGGTAAAAAAGAAAGTAGTAATGATGAAGAACTAGGTGCTTATTGGGCATCTTTAGGAGAAGTATTTATAAATGATGCTTTTGGAACAATCCATAGAGCCCACGCTTCAAACTGTGGTATAGCTTCTCATCTACCATCTGCACCAGGATTTTTAATTGAACGAGAATTAAATGCTCTTAAAGAATTAGATAATCCAGAGCATCCATTTGTCGTTATTTTAGGTGGAGCCAAAGTAAGCGATAAAATAGGCGTTATAGAAAACCTAGTAAAGAAAGCAGACAAAATACTAATTGGTGGAGGAATGGCATTCACATTCTTAAAAGCCCAGGGAAAAGAAATAGGAAAATCTTTACTAGATGAAGAAAACATTGAATTCTGTAAGAATATTCTTCAAGAATATCCTAAAAAAATAGTTCTTCCAATAGATGTAGCAGTTACCAATGAATACACCAATGATGAAGATTATCGAGAAAAAGATATTAATGAAATAGCTTCTAACGAAATGGGATTAGATATTGGTACTCGTACGAAAGAGTTATTTGAAGAAATTCTAAATACTGCTAAAATTGTTGTTTGGAATGGACCTTTAGGAGTTTATGAATTTGAAAAATATAAAAAGAATACAGATGAATTATTAAAATACATAGTTGAGAATAATATCAAAACCATTTTAGGTGGAGGAGATATTGTAGCAGCAGCTACTAAAGCTGGTTATAAAGAAAAAGTATACCATGCTTCAACAGGTGGAGGAGCAACTCTTGAATATCTTGAAGGAAAGACATTACCTGGAATTGAATCATTAAAATAAAAGAAGGTGAACAAATTGTCCGTATCAAGTTTATACGTAGTAAATCCTTATAATGATACTCATATTCAAATGCTAAAAGAATATGAAAAAACAAATGAAATGTCAACAAATCTATCAGAACAATTAAAACAAATGGTTTCATCTATCCCTGAAGAGGAATACTTAAAGAACAAAAAAAATAGAAATGAAATAGAAGAAAGACTATTTCTTGAAAAAGACGCAACAATGATAGATAGTTGCTTAATTCAAGGAGAAAAAGATATGAAGACAGGAAGAATATCTTTATCTCCCCAAAAAGGAATTACTAAAAGAAGAAAAATTGTTTCTTTGGCAATTAATTATGCCTTAAACACTTTAAACCTAGAAGAAGTTTTTATTATGATTGATCCAACAGATAAAGAAACAATAGCATACTTAAAACAGAACGGATATGAATGCTTAGGAGAAGAGCAAGGTAACATATTGTTTTTAACAGAACAAGAAGAAAGAATAATAAATAAAAGGATGATTGCATGAATATTGCTAAAAATATAAAGAAAAATACAATAGTATTAATATTGATTACAATTCTTGTATTATTCATAGTCCTAAAAGATGATTTAGGAGATATTATTAAAATATTTCAAACAATAGATACGAAGTTTATATTAGTAGCTTTCGTATTTTTTGCAATTTCCTTATCATTAAAGGGATATGTCAATTATAAAATAGCCAATAATCCTGAAAAGTATAGCTTAAAAGAAGCTATTAAACATATTTGGATTACTCAATTTTTTAATGGAGTAACCCCTTTTGCAACAGGTGGCCAACCAATGGAAGTTTATATGCTAACAGAACATGGTTTTTCTTTAACTAAGGCTACCAATCAAACTATTCAAAGTTTTATATTTTATCAAATTGCCTTAGTAATATGTGGAACTATAGCAGTACTGTATAATTTATTATTTCATATCTTTCCTAAAGTGAAACTATTACAAAAACTGTTATTATTAGGTTTTGCTATCAATATAGCAGTTGTAATTATATTATTATTAATATCTTATTCAAAATCTATGATGAAAAGATTAAGTAAGATAGGATTATTCATTGCTAAAAAAATGAAAATTAAAACAACAAAAGAAGACATAGAAAATAAACTGGAAGATTACTATAACGGTTTTAAAGAATTGAAGAAAAGAAAGAATCTATTAGTAACAGGTATTGTTTTAAATATAGCTAGCTTATTATGTTTATATATGACTCCTTTATGGATTTTATATAGTATGAGGAACTTTAATAGTTTAACAGCAATTAATACGATAACGGCATCTGCCTATGTTTATGTCATAGGAGCTTTCGTTCCAATCCCAGGAGCTAGTGGTGGAATTGAATATGGTTTTACTCAATTTTTTGGTAACTTCATTGAAAAGACACAATTATCAGCAGTCTTATTAATATGGAGATTTATAACTTATTATTTAGGTATGATCATCGGAGGAATCCTATTTAATATAGATAAGAAGGTGAAAGAATGAGAATTGGTATTTTTACAGAAACCTATACTCCTTATATCAGTGGTTTAGTAACAAGCGAAATAATGTTAAAAAAAGCTTTAGAAAAGCAAGGCCATGAAGTGTACGTCGTAACAGCAAATCTAGAAAGTTTTAAATATGATTATGATGAGAAAGAAAGAGTATTAAAAATACCAGGAATTCCAACAGGTATTTATGATTCTAGATTAAGCAGTATATATCCAGTTAGAGCAGTAAATAAAATCAAGAGTTGGAACTTAGATGTTATTCATTCTCAAACAGAATTTGCTATTGGAACATTTGCTAGATTATTTGCCAAGCAATATAATATTCCATTAGTACACACCTATCATACAATGTATGAAGACTATATTTATTACATTACAAAAGGATATTTTGAAAGATCAAGTAAAAAATTACTTGAGTATTTTACGAAATTCTATTGTGAAACAACAGCAACAGAATTAATAGTGCCTACTAATAAAACTTATAAGCTATTTAAAGAAAAATACAAATTTGAAAAGAACATAAATATCATTCCAACAGGTATAGAAGTAGAAAGATTCTATGATGAAAACATTGATAATAATGAATTGAAAGAATTAAGAAAAACTCTTAATATTGACAAGGATGATTTTATATTATTATTTGTAGGAAGATTAGCCAAAGAAAAGAATATTGAATTTTTAATAAGAGCGGAGAAAAAGCTTAAAGAACAGAATAATAATATTAAATTATTAATAGTTGGAGATGGCCCCGATAAAGAGAAATATGAAAAAGATGCTGAATCATTGGGATTAGCTGATAATATTATCTTTACAGGCAAAACAGCTTGGGAAGATATGCCTTATTATTATCATTTAGCAGACATTTTTGTAACTGCTTCTAAAACAGAAACTCAAGGATTAACTATTATAGAAGCTATGGCTTCAAACGTAGTTCCTGTCTGTATGAGAGATGAAGCATTTTCCAGTATGGTAACAGAAGAACTAGATGGTTTATTTTTTGAAACTGAAAAAGAATATGTAGATCATATAATGCGTCTTTATAATAATCCAAAAGAATTAGAAAAATTTGACAAACAAGCTCGTATCCAAGCTGAAACATATAGTTCTAAATACTATGGAGAGAGAGTATTAGAAGTATATAATAGAGCCATAAAAGAAAAGAAAGAAGAAAATAGGTACGGAATATTCTCAAAGATAATAAAAACAATAAAGGAGAGATTAAAATGATTATTGCTTTAAATAATAAGAGTAATTTAGAAAAAATAGAATTTGAATCATATATAAAAGGATTAGAATCTATTAGCACAGAAGAAACTATCATATTATGTCCCACTTATCTAAATATAGGAGCAGCAAATTCCTCTTTAAAAATAGGTTCCCAAAATGTAAGTATAAATGAAAATGGAGCTTATACTGGAGAAATATCTGCTACTCAACTAAAATCATACAATGTACAATATGCTATAGTAGGACATAGTGAAAGAAGAGAATATCAAAGAGAAACCAATGAAGAGATTAATTTAAAAATAAAGCAATTATTAAAAAATGATATAACTCCCATTTTATGTATAGGAGAATCTCTAAAAGAAAGAGAAAACAATCAAGTAAAAGAAGTATTAAAAGAAGAACTATCTATAGCAATTAAAGATATCAAAGAAGAAGACAAGAAAAAAATCATAGTTGCTTATGAACCTATTTGGTCTATAGGAACAGGAATTATTCCAACTAATGAACAAATAGAAGAAGTATTTGCAGAAATAAAGAAAATAGTTCCAAAATCTAAAATACTCTATGGTGGTAGTGCCAACGAAGAAAATATTGAACAGTTAAAGCAAATAGGAGCAATTGACGGATATTTGTTAGGGGGACTAAGTTTAAAATTAGAAAAATTAAAAATATTTCTTCAAAAATTACATTAGACATAATAAGACAGGTTCGACAAAACTTGTTCTTTTTTTCTCTTTTAATTTTATACGACATATTATATAATGATAATGCGTGGTAAAAAGATGAGAGGAGAGAAAATGGAAAAAACAAGACTATTAGTTATTGATGATAACGAAACTTTAGTAGGGATGATTAGAGAATATTTTAATAAATCATCTAATATAGAAGTATCATTAGAAGCCAAAGATGGCAATGAAGGAATTCTCTTGATTGATAAAAAGAAAGATGAATTTGACATAATATTATTAGACCTAGTAATGCCTAATAAAGATGGATTAAGTGTTTTAGAGTATCTTAATAAGAATAAAATTGATAAGAAAGTAATTGTTGCTACTTCTTATAATACTCAAGAAATAATTCATAAAGTTGCTTCTCTAGGGGCTAATTTTTTAATGTTAAAGCCATTTGAATTAAAAGATTTAGAATTAAAAATAAGAGAATTAAGAACAGCTAGTGAACATATTGGGGAAACTATTGATCTATTTCATAATAATTTGCAGGTATTTATTACAAAAACTCTACATGAATTAGGAGTACCATCACATATTAAAGGATACCAATATATTAGAGAAGGAATTACTCTAGTATATAAAAGGCCTGAAATAATAGGAGGTATTACCAAAGAACTGTATCCAGAAATAGCAAAAAAATATGATTCAACAGTATCGAGAGTGGAAAGAGCTATTAGACATGCCATTGAAGTCAGTTGGAATCGTGGGAACTGGGATTTAATGGAAGATATCTTTGGACATAGTGTAGATATCGACAAAGCTAAACCTACTAATTCAGAATTCATCATAACAATAGCAGACAAACTAAGATTAGAATTCAGTAAGCCATTAATAACAAACTAAGACCAGGAGGTCTTTTTTATTGACTTTTAATTGATTAAAAAGTATACTTAATTTATAAAATATGTGAGGAGGATACAGTAAATGGAACGTAAAATAGAAGAATTTTATCAAAAGTGGAAAAACGATATCATTAGAAAACCATTAGTATTATATGGTGCTAAACAAATTGGAAAAACCTTTTCTGTTTTAGAATTTGGAAAAAAAGAGTATAAAAACACTGTATATTTCAACACAGATAATAATAAAGAATTACTAGGGTTATTTAAAAAAGAAAGATCAACAGAAAAGATAATATTAAATCTTTCTCTATTATCTGGAGAAACAATATTAAAGGATGACTCTTTAATTATATTAGATAATGTAATTGAGAATGATATTATAAAAGGATTAAAAATATTTGGTAGTGAACATAGCAAATATCATTTTATAGCAATTACTTCAAAAAAGGAAAAACTATCAGAATTCAAAGGAGAAGAACTTCAATTTAAAGGAATGACTTCAATGGATTTTGAAGAGTATTTATGGGCACGAGGAGAAAAAAGTTTAGCTGAACTAATAAAAGAATCATTCACCAAGAAAAAGACATGTCCATTTCATAAAGTTGCTCTTGATTTATTCATGGAGTATCTTGAAACTGGAGGAATGCCAGAAGTAATCTATGAGAGTCTTCAAGGAAAAACAAGCTATGAGTTAGATGCCATTAAGCAAAAAATAATAGACGTATACAAAAAAGAAGTTGCTCTTAATACTACATTAATAGATATACCTAGAGGTCTAGAAGTTATAGATTCTATTCCAGAACAATTAAAAAAGGATAATAAAAAGTTTCAATATGGTTTAATGGGAGTAGGCAAAAGAGCAAAAGAATATGAAAGCACTATTAATTATCTAGTGAACAATCAAATAGTATCAAGAAGTAATAAGATAAAAACAATTAAATCACCATTAAGTTCTTGCAAAGATAAAGATAGTTTTAAATTATATTGTAGTGACGAAGGATTGTTGTTTACTATGCTTCATTTCAATAGAAAGCAATTATTATCAGATGAAAATAAAAAAGAAATATTATATGAAAATCATCTAGCAAAGACATTAGTTGATGGAGGATACTCACTATATTATTATCAATCTGAAGGAAAAGCTGAAGTAAATTTTGTAATTCAAAATAGAAATGGTCAAATTATCCCTATAGAATTAACAACAAAAAGTAATTCTAAAGCTAAGTCATTAGCCGTACTAATGAAGAAATTTACAATTATTCAAGCTTATCGTATTACTGAAAACAATTTCTCTACGAAGAAAGAAATAAGATATATTCCCATTTATGCAGCCTTTTGCTTAAAAGATAATAAAATATAAAAAAATACTAGTTTCCTAGTATTTTTTATTGTTGAACTAACTCATCCAAATCTATTTCAAATAATTGTCCAGGTTGAATATCTAAGGCAATAGATATTTTCCAAACAGTATCAACGGAAAAAGACTTCTTTCCCTTTTTAGACTCATTTCTTCGAATGAATTCATGAGAAACTCCAATTCTTTCAGCTAATTCTGCTTGTGTGATACCTACTTCATTTCTATATTTCTTGATATTACGAGCAATTTGTTCATAAATGTTTATTTCGTATTTATTGATAGACATAAAAATACCTCCCCTTAAAAGAATTTCCAATATTATTATGAATGAAAAAGGAAAAAATATATGTAATCTAGAAGTGTACAAAAATGATAGTATTATAATTCCCCTTTTCTAAAAAAGAGCTATAAAAAGATAATGAAAGATAGTATAGTCTTGATTTAAAAGAAAAAAATTTTTTTTGGAACTGTTCATATTGCTTCTATTTGTAAATGGCGAAAAAATGTTCTATAATTTATTTAGGAGATGGTTACATGAAAGAAAGAATTATATTTCATATAGATGTAAATAATGCTTTTCTTTCTTGGACGGCTGTCTATTTACTAAAAAATGGTTATAAAAAGGATATTAGGAAAGTGCCATCTATAATTGGAGGAGATGAAAAACAACGTAGAGGAATTGTTTTAGCAAAGTCTCCCATAGCTAAAAAATATGGAATAATTACCGCAGAAACAATTTATTCTGCCAAGAAAAAGTGCCCCAATTTAGAAATCTATCCACCAAATTACCAATGGTACTATGAAAAATCAAAAGAATTGATGGAATACTTATCAAAGTATAGTCCTAATTTAGAGCAATTCTCAGTAGATGAATGTTTTCTAGAAATGACTGGGATGAATTATTTATATGATGATCTAACAGAATTGGCCAATAATATCAAGAATGAAATAAAAGAACGCTTCGGATACACAGTAAACATAGGAATTGGAAATAATAAACTATGTGCTAAGATGGCCTCTGATTTTGAAAAACCAGATAAAGTACATACCCTCTATAAAAATGAAATAGTAAGCAAATTATGGCCCCTAGACGTAGGAGATTTATTTATGTGTGGAAAAAGCACAAAGAAAGAATTGAATGCATTAAATATATATACAATAGGAGATTTAGCACGAACTCCCTCTAAATTATTAGAAAAGCACTTTAAAAATCAAGGAAAGTATTTACAAAATGCCGCTAGAGGAATAGATGATTCAAAAGTAGAACCAAAGAAAAGTAAAAATCAAAGTATAAGCATTTCAGAAACCCTTCCTTATAACTATCAAGACAAAGAAAAAATAAAAGAAGTATTATTTAGACAAACTGAAGAATTATCTAGGGAACTAAGAAGTAAAGAAAAGTATACAAAAACAATTGGTATTATCCTTAAAAATAAAAATTTTGTTACTTACAGTGCCCAAGTTTCTTTAGCAAAGCCAACTAAGAATACTAAAGAAATACTAAAAAATATCTATCAATTATTAGATGAAAATTATAGAGATGATGAAATAAGATTGATTGGAGTAAGGTTTGCATCATTGACAGATGAAAGACAAGAGCAAATCAACCTATTTAATATAGAGGAAGTAAAGGAAGAAGAAAAAGAAGATAACATTCAAAAAACAATGGATAATATAAATAATAAATATGGAAAATCCCTAATTAAGCCAGCTTCTTTACAATTATTGAAAGATAGTGAACGGAAAAAGAAGAAATATTATTGAAGAAAAAAGAAAAATTAGATAAAATTACAATAAGGTGAGAATATGGATAAAAAAATAATGAAAATAATGCCAATTGTATTTATCTTGATTTTAATTGCAAGCATAATAAATTCAATGGATATAGAGCTACCTTCAAAATTATCAACGGGTATATTATACACAGAATCATTAGTAACAACATTGATTATAGAATTTTTGGTTTTTTATTATGATTATAAAAAGAATAAATCGGCAGTATCCATAATTGGGCTATTAGGAATAGCTTTATATATTATAATATCTATCGTATATCTAGTAATAAGTAATAATTCTATAAAGAATCTAGATATGAATAGTTTACAAAGTTACATGAAACTATCAAAAAGCATTTTAAACATTGAAGAAACAATAACATATGTTATAGATATGTTAAAGTATTTTTCAATGGTGAGTATTATGAATCACAAAATTAATGATCAAATAGCAACAATTAGTCAAATTGGAGTTTATTTATCATCATTTGTTTATTACATGATTAATATAGGATTAGTGTTTGTGACAGAAAAAACACCTGACTTTATTAGAATTATATCAAAAACTAGTTATCGATTAATTAATATCTTTATCTTTACCTTTGTAATCTATCAACTATTTGCTGAAGAAGAATTGAAACTAGCTCAATCATCAGAAGAAAAGCCTAAAGAAGCACCAAATCCTCAAGCTTTTCAGACAAATGGTCCAAGATTTAGAAATCCAGCCTTAGAAGCTCAACAAGCCAGATTAGCTCAACAGCAAAATCAGCCTCAACCACAATATAATCAAATGGGGCAAAGCCAGTTTCAACAACCACCAATAAATCAACCAACAATGACTGGACAACCTATGATGAGTGAACAAATGCTAAACCAACCACCGATAGTAAATCAACAACAACCTATGAATAATCAAATGAATAATAACAATTCAATTAATAATTTATGAAAAGACTTTGAAACAAAAAAGTCTTATTTTGTTAATATATAATATTTTTTATAAAAAAACACTTGCAAAAAAAGATGTGTACTGATATAATTAATTACGTGTGACTGCTTAGATGTGCGAGGTTGTCGATACGCCAGGAGGAGTTGTTAATTTAAATAAACAAATTACTATTCTTGGGTTCGGGTTATTCGCTCGGAGCAAGTCTATACTAGATATAGGCGAAGGGAGGATTTGAAATGTCAACTGAAAAAATTCGTATTAGAATTAAAGCATTCGATCATAGAATACTTGATACAGCAGCAAAGAAAATTGTTGAAACAGTGAAACGTTCTGGTGGAGTTATCTCTGGTCCAGTACCACTTCCAACTGAAATTGAAAAGTTTACAATTTTAAGAGCTGTTCATAAGTATAAAGATTCACGTGAACAATTCGAAATGCGTACACACAAAAGATTGATTGATATCAAAAATCCAAGCAAGGAAACTATTGATGCATTAGCTCACTTAGATTTACCAAGCGGAGTAGATATCGAAATTAAAACAAATTAATGGAGGAAAAGTAAATGAAAGGAATCTTAGGTAAAAAAATCGGGATGACTCAAGTTTTTACAAAAGATGGTAAGTTAATCCCAGTTACTGTTGTTGAAGTAGAACCAAATGTAGTAACTCAAATCAAAACAGTAGAGAAAGATGGATATGATGCCATTCAACTTGCTACAGAATCTATTAGAGAAGGATTAAGTAACAAGCCTGAAATGGGACATACAAAGAAAGCTAACACAACACCTAAGCGCTTCTTAAAAGAAATTAGAGGAGTAAACGTTAATGATTACACATTAGGTCAAACGATCGGTGTAGACATTTTCGAAGCAGGGGAGATTGTTGATGTTACAGGAACCTCTAAAGGTAAAGGTTTCCAAGGTGTTATCAAGAGACACAATCAATCAACTGGTCCTATGGGACACGGTTCTCAATACCATAGAGGTGTTGGATCTTTAGGTACTATGTTACCAATGCACGTACTTAAAGGAAAGAAAATGCCTGGTCAAATGGGTAATGTTCAAAGAACAGTTCAAAATCTTGAAATTGTATCAGTAGATACAGAAAATAGTGTAATTTTAGTTAAAGGAAATGTTCCTGGTCCAAAGAAATCATTAGTTATGATTCGTACTGCAGTTAAGAAGCCAAATGAAAAAAATGCGATGGCTGATTTAGTATCTTATGAAGAAGCTACTCCTGAAGTAGAAGAACCAGTAACAGAAGATACAACTACTGAAGAAACAGCAACTGAAGAATAATCATCACGTAAAAAAATAATTATTATTAATTGATTAAGTGATGAAAGGAGGAATCGTAAATGAAAAAAGTAGAACTTTTAAATCTTAAAGGTGAAAAAGTAAAGGACATTAACTTAAATGAAGAAATATTTGGAATTACACCAAACAAAGCCGTTTTAAATGATGCAGTTATTTTAACAATGGCATCATTAAGACAAGGAACACATAAAACTAAAAATCGTTCAGAAGTTTCTGGTGGAGGAAGAAAACCATGGAGACAAAAAGGAACTGGA